>VGGW01000020.1 GCA_016868395.1 Bacteroidota bacterium
GGCACACCTGCCACACCGTAACTAAGCAAACGTGCAATTGGCTGAACATTCAAAGTTTTTAACATCCTCTCTGAAACTACCAATACAAAGGCAGCACCATCCGATGTTTGAGATGAATTACCGGCAGTAACTGAACCATTCGCCGCAAATACCGGATTAAGTTTTGCCAATTTTTCTATACTTGTATCGGCCCTCGGACCTTCATCCGTATCAACAATGTAGGTTCTGGTTTTTTTCTTTAAGTTCTCATCCAGAAAATTTTCTTTGACCGTGATGGGAATAAGCCCATCTTTGAGGTGACCTTTTTTTATAGCATCAACGGCTTTCCGATGGGAATGATATGAAAATTCATCCTGATCTTCGCGACTAACATTATACTCTTTGGCTACTGCTTCTGCCGTTAGGCCCATCCCCCAATACCAGTCCGGATTGTTCTTTGCAACCTCTGCATTGGGAACCAGTTTCCAACCTCCAAAGGGCATTCCTGACATGACCTCAACTCCACCTGCAATGATACAATCAGCCATACCTGACCTTATCTTGGCGCTTGCAATGGCAATGGTTTCCAAGCCGGAGGCACAGTAACGATTTACAGTAAGTCCCGGAACTTTATCGGTATCTAAACCCATTAAAGAAATCATGCGAGCAATATTCAGGCCCTGTTCGGCTTCCGGAGTGGCATTGCCTACAATCACATCATCTATCTGTTCTTTATCCAGACCGGGCACGGATGCCACTAAATGTCTGACCACCTCAGCTGCGAGATCATCAGCCCTCGTAAAGCGAAACACTCCACGTGGTGCCTTTCCAACTGCGGTTCTGTATGCTGCTATGATGTATGCTTCTTCCATTATTTTAGATTTGAAATGTGCGCTATGAAATTCTAGAAAATCCTACCTGTCGCATCTACATTTTTTAACTGTTTTAGGATTACTTTATTAACCTATTTTGAAACGCCTAATTCTTTTTTTATACCTTATCAATTAATAGGATCGAATTTTTAAATGTTCCGAATGTACAAGCTCAAGCTTATCAGAAACAACTCATTGAGTTTGAAGCTCAAAAGATGATCCATTCGCAATTCCCAAAAAATATTTAAACTCTTATGCTAAACTGCTTATGCCATGTTTGAGAATATTGAAACTGCTAGCCATTCAGACTGAGATTTAACCTGAGCTTCTCTCCAGCAGAAAATGAACTGGTAAAATCCTAAACCTCGGCTATAAGGTCAATCCCTTTAATCCAAAACTTTTGCTCTTCGGTATTCTACATGGCGTCAAACTATATTCTCCGACTAAATTCTCCTATTTCACATCTCTAATTCCTCAAAGGCTTACCCTTAGTTAGAATACTTTGAATTCGCTCGAGCGTCTTCTTTTCTCCACAAAGTGATAAAAACATCTCTCGTTCTAAATCAAGTAAATATTGCTCAGAAACTAGTGTTGGAGCTGATAGATCACCCCCACAAAGTACATAACCAAGTTTTTCAGAGATTTTTTTATCATGTTCAGATATAAAATTTCCTGCAAGCATGGAATTGGCACCTGCATAAACAATACCCAATCCCTGCTTGCCCAACACACGGATATCTTTACGTTGAACCGGTTTTGTATATCCTGCATCAGCAAGTTCAATTGCCTTTTCTTTTGCATCGATAATCAATCGGCTACGGTTCATGCTGACGGCAAACTTATCTTTTTGCAAATAACCCAATTCTACCGCTTCAATCGCAGAGGTCGAAACTTTTGCTTGTCCGATTGTTAAAAACCGTTCTCTAAGAGCTGCCTGCTCAATTTGGCCCTCTCTAAACTCGTCTGATAAACGAAGGGCGAATTCTTTGGAACCTCCGCCACCGGGAATCAAGCCCACTCCAAATTCGACCAATCCCAAATAGGTCTCGGCATTCGCTTGAACAAAATCCGCATGCAGACACAGTTCGCAGCTACCCCCCAGAGTCAAATTATGAGGAGCTGCCACCACCGGAATGCTAGAATACCGCATCCTCATCATGGTGTTTTGGAACATCCTAACTGCCATGTTGATTTCGTCCCAATCCTGCTCAACGGCAGCCATGAATATCATTCCAATATTGGCGCCGGCCGAAAAATTTGCGCCGTCATTTCCAACAACCAAGCCTTTGTAATCCTTCTCCGCAAGGTCGACCGCCTTATTTAATCCCTGAAGGACTTCTCCCCCGATGGTATTCATTTTGGTATGGAATTCAATATTGAGAATTCCATCGCCTAAATCCAGAATGGTTGTGCCTGAGTTCTTCCAGACCGTATTTGTTGAACGTAGATTATCGAGAATAATAAAGGAACCAGATCCCGGAATAGGTTTGTATGACTGGGAAGGAATATCGTAATATTTCCTGACGCCATTTTCAACCTTATAAAAGGAATCGTAGCCGGCTTGAAGCATTTCATGCACCCATTCTGATGCTTCATTACCATACTTCTTCATCCCTTCAAGTGAATTTTTCAAACCGATGGCATCCCAAACCTCAAATGGCCCGAGTTCCCATCCAAACCCAGCTCTCATGGCGTCATCAATTCGATACAACTCATCCGAAATTTCAGGAATGCGATCCGAAACATATTCAAAAAGTCCGAAAAAAGAATGTCGGAAGAACTCAGCCGCCTTATCCGTCCCTTTGGCAAATACCTTCATACGTTCCGAAAGATTCTCAACCAGTTTTGCAGCCTCAAGTGTGGGCGATTTTATCTTTTCCTGAGTTCTGTATTCCAAGGTTTTAAGGTCAAGAGCAAGGATTTCTGACTTTCCGTCAGCACCTTTTACCTTCTTGTAAAATCCCTGTTTAGTTTTATCGCCCAGCCACTTATTTTCCTGCATTTTCTGAACATAGTCCGGGAGTTGAAATAAATCATGAGCTTTATCTTCAGGCAAATTAGTATACAAGCCCCCTGCAACATTTATCATGGTATCAAGTCCAACCACATCTGTGGTTCGGAAAGTTGCCGACTTCGGCCTACCCAGTGCAGGACCGGTGTATTTATCAACCTCCTCAACCGTTAAATCCATTTTCTCAACCAAGTGAAGAAGAGCCATGATCGAGTAAACTCCCACCCGGTTAGCTATAAATGCCGGCGTATCTTTACACAATACCGTAGTTTTTCCCAAAAATTTATCTCCATAATGCATCAGGAAATCAATAATCTCAGGCTTGGTTTGAGCTGTCGGGATAATTTCAAGTAGACGTAAATACCTGGGCGGATTAAAGAAATGCGTACCGCAAAAATGTGAACGGAAATCCTCGGATCGCCCCTCTGCCATCAGATGAATGGGAATACCGGAAGTATTAGAACTGACAAGAGTTCCCGGCGTTCTGAATTTTTCTACCTGATCATAAATGAGCTTTTTAATATCCAACCGTTCTACCACAACCTCTATTACCCAATCACAGGAAGCAATATCTTTCATGTGATCATCGAAATTCCCTGTAGAAATTTTATCGACAACTTTTTTGGAAAAAACAGCAGATGGATTGGATTTCAGGGTACTTTCAAGAGCTGTATTTACAATTCTATCCCTAACCTTTTTAGAGTTTAAATCAGCACCTGTTGCCTGTTCTTCAGCATTCAGCTCCTTTGGAACCATATCCAACAGCAAAACTTCAACTCCGATATTGGCAAAGTGGCAGGCAATCCTGGACCCCATGATACCCGAACCTAAAACCGCAACTTTTCTGATAACTCGTTTCATCATGTGTTGATTCTAATGTTTTTCAGCTTTCACTACCCGGATAATCCGGGTAGTGAAACTGAGGTTTATAATCAGTGGTTAGTTGATTTATTTTGTTTAATGTTTTAATCAATTGCAATCTATCTTTGTCTGCAATATGCGCGTTTAGGTACTCGTTAAATTTACGTACCACATCTTTAGCAATCTTCCGCTTCTCTACACCAAGTGGGGTTAAGAAAATCTTAACCGAACGCTTGTCATTTGGATCATTCGCCCGGTATATCAAACCCAGCTCCTCCATACTCTTAAGAGTACGCGACAGACTGGTCGTTTTCACACCCGATAAAAGCGCAATTTGGGATACCGCAGTGCCCTCTTCCCGTATGTTGATTAACATATATCCTAAAGCTTGTGTCAGGCCATAATCCCCTGCAATCTGATTGTATTTATTAGCTACGGATTGCCAAACAATTTTTAAAAAGTAATCAACAGTCTCTTCAGGCTTCATCTATATTTACTATGCAAGCATAGCAAATATATGGATTTGAATAATTCCAAACAAGTTAAATTTGATTTTATTTACGGCCGACATAAAACCTGAATCGTATGGTTGAATTTAGCTCCCTCAGAATATAGAACCATCTGAATATTAAGATTTAACCACTTAGAATGGCTTTTAAATGCTGTAAAGGAAACATAGGCAGTAGATTGAGGCGAAGTTCCAAGGCTATCTGTATCTAAAATTAGCTTAGAAAAGATAAAATACTATGTTTCCCTGCCTAAGGAGACGGCATTTTTAAAAATAATGTCGGATTCACGTTTAACTTAACCTGAGATCGATACAAGCTCTTGCCGAAGACTGATTATTATTATCCGTTTTTGGAAAGCAGGGTTTGCTGCTCTTGGTCCCGTGTTCTGCCCTATTTTTTTGCTGAAAGTTGAATAGCTCACATAACATTCAGAAATACAAAAAAGATAGGTCTGCCACCCGGGTTTGGGGTTCTGTTACCGGACTGCCCCTCCCGATAAAAAACAGTAACAGGTAAACTAAACCTTGCCGAAGGATTATCTTCCGGCTACGAATCATCTGAAATCAGGCACCATTTCATGCCGGAAATACTGCGGAGGAAAGGACTGCAGGAAGCGATAACACGCAGGTATTGCTTTCCAAAATTAAATCATGCGCGTCCGGAGCATCAAAAAATCCATTTTAAGGATATTTTTTAATCTTTCATGGATCGAACTCAAGATAAATTTAGTAATATCATAAAATGAAAAGATATAAAAGCTTCCTCTTAGGCCTATCTTTTTTGATAATTTTGGGCATTATTTGGAGCACTGTAACCGAAAAGGGCATCAAAGACCTAAGCAGTGATTTCAAGGAATTGACCTTTATTCGAAATGAACAGAATACCGGACCTGTTATCAGGATATATGCTGTAAGCTTGAAGAAAATAAATTGGCAAGAAATGGAACAATATGGCAATTTTATGCCCCATACAAAATATGGAAGTACGAAAATCTACTTTTTTTTGAATGGCACTGATTTACCTCAAAAACTAAAATTTGGAGAGGTAAATATCGACGACAGATATAAAAAGCATTGCATTGCCATTTATGAAAAGAATGGCATGAGTCAAACTTCTCTTCGCAAATACCCGTTTAGGGATTAAGGTTAAACCAATGAAAAACAAGGGCCTAAGATTCTCGATACTTCTGTTAATTTGTTTGTCATGGATATTTTTGATGCGCAAAATGACCTATCCTTTAGACCCGAGTAGCATTTTAAAATTCGAATTCATTGGAACTGCCGAAAAAGCGAGATCGTTCCTCAACACCCTGGCAAGGTTAGGACATACAGAATTAATGACGCTCAGTATCTACCTGGACTTTATTTTTCCCTTGTTGTACGGAGCCGCTTTTTTTTATGGAAGCGCATGGGTATGTTCCAAAATAATTATTGGACATCCATTAAACAAATTCAAACAATTAGCAAGAATGACCTTAATGGCGGTTGTCTGCGACTTCCTTGAAAATATTTCATTGCTTCAGCTCATTTATTCAGGACCGGATGATACGTACGCCGGCTTGGCATTCGTTTTTGCCGGAATTAAATTTTTATTATTGGCTTTGGTATTCATTCACTTTTTGCTTACCCTGATTCTTTCGATAATGGGGAAACAAAGTGCCGAAATTTAAATCATATGTTTACCAGCCCATAAGGGTATCATCTCCACGGGGATCTGCCCCGCCTTCATAATAACCCCAGGGTGTTTTAAGGATTGCATCAACGCGCCCAATGGCTCTTCTTTCATTAAATGTATAACCCTTCTGATTGAGTTTCTGCCTAACCAAAGAATCCAATCCTCCTTTTTCAAATGTGATCACATCAGGGTACCACTGATGATGAAACTTCTTGGCATTTACTGCTGCCTGCATACCCATATCAAATTCAATGACGTTCAATATGGTTTGAAAAACAGAGGTAATGATTGTAGAACCGCCCGGAGTTCCAACAATCATAAACAGTTTACCCCCCTTTTCCAAAATGGCAGGTGTCATTGAACTGAGCATTCGCTTACCCGGTACAATGGCATTTGCTTCACCCCCAAGCAGTCCGTACATGTTCGGAGAACCCGGCTTAACTGAGAAGTCATCCATTTCATTATTTAACAGGAACCCTGCTCCACCAACAAAAACCATAGAGCCATATCCCCCATTTAGTGTAGTTGTTATGGAAACCGCATTGCCATCACGGTCAACTATTGAAAAATGAGTAGTTTCTTCGCTTTCCTGTGGCACTTCTCCGGCTTTGATATCACTACTGAGGGTGGCTTTTCCCCAATTGAAATCGCTCATTCTGAATTTGGAATAAATTGGATCAACAAGATATTTTTTCGGAACCTTGTAAAAATCCGGATCACCCAAATGACTTGCTCGGTCGGCATAGACCCTTCGTTCTGCTTCAACCATAAGCTGGACAGTCGAATCTGAGTTATGGCCCCATCTCCTAAGTGGATACTCCTCAACTGAATTTAATAATTGCAATAAGGCAATACCACCACTGGATGTTGGTGGCATCGTGATAATTTTATAATTCTTATAATTTCCTACCAGGGGTTCACGCCATTGGGACTGATAGTTTTTTAGGTCCTCCCTGCTAATTAAACCGCCTCCCTTTTTCATCTCCGCCTCAATCTGGTCGGCAACCTCCCCTGCATAAAAACCTTCTCTGCCTTTGTCACGAATATGCTCTAAGGTTTTTGCGAGATCTTCCTGAACCCAAAAATCACCTTTTGACCATTTGGCCTTGATAAAGTATGACTTTCCGGGGTTATACTTTTTTAGCTTCTCCTGTAATTCAGTAAACTCCTCTACCTGACTGTCGGTAATTGGGAATCCGTTTCTGGCCAGATCTAAAGCAGGTTGCACGACTTCTGCCCAGCTTAATTTTCCAAATTTTTGATGAGCTTTAACCATTCCATCCACACTACCGGGCACGCCTGCAGCCAAATGACCATGTAGACTTTTGTCTGTGATCGCATTTCCTGCTGAATCGAGGTACATGTCACGGCTTGCCAATCCCGGCGCTTTTTCCCGAAAATCAAGAGTTGCCAGTTCCCCGCTCGCCGACCGATAGACCATGAAACCACCGCCTCCCAAATTTCCGGCACCCGGATAGACCACAGCTAAGGCAAATTGAACTGCCACAGCCGCATCAACAGCATTGCCCCCCTTTTTAAGAATGTCCAACCCTACTTTTGAGGATGAAGGATGTGCTGAAACTACCAGTCCGTTTTTATATTCCCCCGAATTATTTCTGGATAGAGTTCCGCCAAGACATCCTGAGATTAAAGTGCTCAGTGCAATAAGAGCACCTATCGCCGGTTGAAGGTTGAGCGAAAATTTTCTATGCATTTCTATATATTTTCTCGATCTGATCTTTGTATTTATGTTGAATTACTTTCCTCCTGAGACTCAATTTAGGGGTAAGTTCCCCACCGTCTATGGTCCAGTCTTCAGTCAGAATTTCAAATTTCTTTATTTGCTCCCAACTGCCGAAATTTTGATTGAAATGATCAATAACGGATTGGATTTTATCAATTACTTTCTGATTTTTTACCATTTCTGTATTGTTGGTATAATTAATTCCGGCTCGAACACACCATGCCGATAAAGCCGGGAAATTTGGCAAAATGAGTGCAGCCGGAAAACGTTCATTTTCTCCAATTACCATCATATGTTCAATGTAAGGTGATTCTTTAAATTTGTTTTCCAGAATTTGAGGCGCAATGTATTTACCACCGGCAGTTTTAAAAATTTCCTTTTTTCGGTCTGTTATCCGAAGGTATTGACCATCAACTAATTCACCTATATCCCCCGTATGGAAAAATCCATCCTTGTCCATCACTTCATCGCTTAAATCCGGACGCTTATAATAACCCTTCATTACATTGAGCCCCTTGCACAAAATCTCACCATCATCGGCAATTTTAATCTCTACATCCTGAATAACCTTGCCTACTGTGGTAAATTTTGCAGCACCGAATTTAAGGCCATTCACCGCAATAACCGGCGAGGTTTCAGTTAAGCCATAGCCTTCCAATACGGGCATACCGGCAGCCCAGAATACCCTGGCTAAACGCGACTGTAATGCGGCACCGCCAGAAACTATGGCCAAAATATTACCTCCCAAGGCATCTCGCCATTTATTGAAAATTAATTTATTAGCGATTTTTAATTGAAATTCATACCAAGCTCCATTAGCTCCGTTCATTTCATATTTGAGGCCGAGATTCAAGGCCCAGAAGAATAATTGCTTCTTTACCCCTGTTAATTCAGAACCTTTCGCCACAATCCGATCATATACTTTCTCCAGAAGGCGGGGAACAGTTGTAAAACCATGCGGTTTGACCTCCACTAGATCCGCAGCAATAGTCTCCATACTCTGAGCATAATATACCGATATCCCTAAATAGAAATACATGTAAAGAACCATTCGTTCAAAAATATGGGAGAGCGGAAGAAAACTTAACGCTTTTTTGAAGCCTTCAGGATACATAACCGAAGAGGCGATCACATTGCTAACCAGGTTTTTGTGAGTTAGCATCACCCCCTTGGGCGTACCTGTAGTTCCCGAAGTATAGATTAAAGTCAGTAAATCTTCAGGTAGTATACGATCACGATATAGCTGCAGATCCACAGGTTCAGCCCCCTTACCGATCTCAAACAAGTCCTTCCAATGTGGAACTCCGTCAATAGCATCATAACTGAATATCTTAAACTCAAGTTCTTCGGTCTTTCTGACATTGTCCAGTTTTTCGTATAGTGCTAATTCAGAGACGAATACTATTTTCACCTCAGCATCCCTTAAAATGAACTTGATATCATTCTCTGAAAGCGTGGGATACATCGGAACTTGAGTTGCTCCAATCTGCATAATTGCGAAATCACAGATATTCCATTCAGGACGGTTGGCCGACATAATGGCCACTTTATTATCTTTCTCTATACCGGAAGCAATTAATCCAAGACTGACTGAATTTACCTGATCTACAAATTCATCTGTTGAATATTTATTCCAGATATCATTTTGTTTTGCTGCTACCATGTCATCCCTGCGATGCATTTTAAGCGAATGTTCCAAAAGGTCGAATACTCTTGTTATTGTTGCCATAACTTATTCAGTTTTATCCTTGTAATTTAATTAAATAGCGAAGAATAAATAAAACCGAAGAAGAAAATCCATAGCGTTTATTCTTAAAAATGGCTGCCGTATGACAATATAAAGTACAGGGATACAAGCCTGTCTTTAAATTAACCTGAGATCGGTATAAGCTCTTGCCGGAGGCTGATTATTTCACTCAGCTTTTGGAAAGCAGGGTATCTTGCTCTTGGCTTATGGCAGTCCCGTGTTCTGCCCTATTTTTTTGCGGGAAATTGAATCCTTGTCGTTAGAATCAGGATGGCAAAAAGATAGAGCTGCAACCCGGGTTTGCTTAACCCGGAGCTGTTTTCCATCGGATTGGACAGTCCGCCAAGATGCCGTGACTGCTCAATAGGTAAGATCTCCCGGCCTCCCCCAGTATCGGGGAGAGTACCTAAAAAGGGAATTTAAAAGCATCCATTGCAGCTATTAATCAAACCTCAATTCCAGCCACCGAGCTGGAATCCCCTGTTTATTACTACTGATTGTCATCCTAGCGAAGGCCAGGACCTTCTGCTATCCGATATCTATCGGATCTCGCGGAAGCGAGAACCTCCTATATTTCCTGTTAAATTATCAAAGCCTGAGCCATCTTTTTCTCACGGCAATTTGTTCTTCACTTGGGTTTGGTAAAGAGGTAATTCTAAACCGATGATTAGGATTTTTGATCAGCGTTAATTCAATTTGTCGGATAAGACCGTCACGACTAATGGTCATATTAATTTTATCGCCGGGTTTTTTAGTGGATATATATTTTTCCACTTCAGTCATTCTTTGATCAGACACATTATTAATTCGATGATCATCGATCGAAAGGATCTCATCATTAACATTTAATCCCGCGATCCAGGCCGGGCTATCACGACTAACACCGGTCACCATAATTTTGGCATCCTTCAGAGTGGTGACAGCACCTAAATACGCATCCTTACTTTTAGCAGCATCATCTATTAGAGTGAATCCGGCATATCCTAAATATTTATTATAGTCAATGGTTTGAATTCCGTTAATGTAATCCTTGTATACATCATCAAAAGAGTTTCCTGAGACTTTCTCGAGCATGGCTTTAAACTCAGCATCTGTATAGCCTCGGCTTTTCTTTGTAAAATACTCATCATACATGGCTTTCATCACCTCATCCAAGCCGGCTTTTGCGCGAGTTGACTGAATAATCTGGAGATCCATAATTAAGGCAATCAGAGCACCTTTGCTGTAATATGAGATGGTAGAATTTGCTGAATTTTCATTTGGACGATAGAGTTTAATCCAGGCATCAAAACTAGCTTCACTAACCGGATCTACACGATTGCCCGGCTGATTTTCAACACTGCTGATTGAAGAAGCCAAATTCGTTAAATACCGATCAGGGCTTTGTAATCCGGCTCTTTTCGTATAAATATCCTGGTAATAGGCTGTAAAGCCCTCAGCAATCCACAGGTTACTGGTATAATTTTCCTGCTCATAATTAAAGGGGCCTAAAGCAATCGGTCGCAATCGTTTTACATTCCAGAGATGGTAATACTCATGAGATACAAGTGCAAGAAACCTCAACAGTCCGGCCTCAGTATTGTACGAATTTCGGCTAGCTCCTAAAACCGTAGAATTGTAATGCTCAAGGCCTCCTCCACCGGAATTGAAATTATGAACAATAAAAACGTATCGTTTATTTGGGTTAACACCAAAGGTTTTAGTCTGCTCTGAAATGATTTTTGTCATATCACGCTTGAGGACTTCCTTATTGTAGTTTCCACCCCCATACATGGCAACCTCATGTTGAACACCTTCGGCAATGAATTCAAAAATATCCTGGTTTCCAATTTCAATGGGTGAATCATAAAGAACGTCAAAGTCAGGAGCAAAATAGGTGTTGGATTTAGATTCAATCTTTTCAAGCCCTGTTGATATTTTAGACCAGTTCTTGTAAGGCTTAATCACTATTTCAGAGGCTAGCTTTAACTGGCCATCAGGATACATAAAAACTCCGGTTGGAGATAAAAAAGCGTGTGATTCATCAACAAAGCTTGTTCTCACTGAAATTTCGAATGAATATACCCGATAGTTCACTTTTACCATATCTGAATTGGTCGTATTGAGTCTCCAGGTATTTTTACTGATCTTTTCAGATTGCAGTTCTTGGCCTTTGGAATTGACCACTCTAAATCCTTCTACATTTTTTGAAAATTCTCTGATTAAATAGGATCCGGGGGTCCAAACCGGCATTTTCAGGTCAATATATTTGGATTTAATTCCTGAAATATTCATTTCTACCTCTACATAATGGGCCTGAGGTTCATTGAAAGAAATCTCAAAATCTATTTTATTTTGGGCAAAAAGAGTGCTTGACATAGAGAGAAATAAGAAAAAGTAGCGTGTGGATTTCATTTTAGCTTATAAAAATGTTCAGAGACAAAAGTAATTCTTCGATTTAATTATTAATGAACTGTCGCTCAATATTTGGTAAAATAGTTGCTACATCCAACTAATTTCGAAGTTTAAAAATAGCTTTGTTCTTTCATTATGCTTGAACCCTTAGCTAACCCTTTTATAACTGTTTCTAAAAGATACCTGAGTGCTCTCACAAAAATGGTCGCCCAGCTAACTATAGACAGGTATCATTATGTTTTGATATTAATAGATTCGCATGATGAGAATCTGTCGCAAAAGGCTTTAGCCGAAATTTTACATATCGATAAATCCTACATGGCCACTATTTTGGATTACCTGGAAGAAAAAGGCTTTGTCACCAGAGAGAAAAATCCCATCGATAGAAGAGAGCAAGTCATCAAATTAACTTTGCTGGCGCAAAATTCGATTCCAATAATCAGACAAGCCATAAAAAAACTTAATGAAAGAGCCTTTCAGAATATTGGTCATTCGAACAAACAAATATTTCATGAAGTACTTGGATCAATCCAACAAAATTTAATAGAATTACCATCAAATCAGGAAGAAAAAACGGTTTCCATTTTAAAAAATTATAATTAACTGAATAATAACATCCTAATTTTATTAAAACCCTCGGGGCTATTTTGTTAAATTGTGAATAATCAGCTGACCATAAGATCGGGTAGGCCTTCAACCGCAAAAAATTAAAAAAAAGATGAAAATTAAATATATCGTTTATACCATTCTACTGCTCATTCTGGCTATATCCATCGGCTACCGTTTCAACAAGAACAAATCCCAAAAAGCAGGACAAGGGGCTATGCGGGGCGGTGGTGGGCCGGGCAGCATCTTAACAGTAAATGGCATTATCACTAAACCTGAAGAGTTTTCAAACTCCCTTGCCATTGCCGGAACAATTGAGGCGAATGAACAAGTTGATATTCGAAGTGAGGTTTCGGGTCTGGTCACTGAAATTTTATTTAACGAGGGGAGTAACATTTCAAAAGGAAAGGTTTTACTAAAAATCAATGATTCAGAACTTCAGGCTCAGCTTTCCCAAGCATTGACCAAGCAGAAATTGGCGCAAGAAACGGAATATCGTGCGGGTAAATTATTGGAAAAAGAAGCAATCAGTAGAGAAGAGTATGATGTTGCTTTATCGGAATTACGCTCCTTACAATCACAAACACAATTAATTCGTGCCCAATTGGCTAAAACTTTAATCAAAGCCCCTTTTAGTGGTAAAATTGGATTAAGAACAATTTCAGTTGGCGAATACATCACTCCTGCCAGCAATATTGCACGATTGGTTAGTAGCGATCCGGTGAAAATTCTTTTTTCTATCCCTGAAAAATATGCCGGAACAGTTAAGCTAAATACAAACATTTCTTTTACCATTGCCGGTTCAAATACCATAAATAACGGTTCAATTTATGCTCTTGAGCCCGGGATTGATATGTCGACCAGAACTTTGCTGCTAAAAGCCAAAGCCTCTAATTCTAAGGGTGAGCTTTTACCGGGATCTTTTGCCAAAATCGAACTGCCACTCAATAAATTAAGTGATGCGATCTTAGTACCTACCCAGTCTATTGTTCCTGTTTTACAAGGCAAGAAAGTTTATATCAGCTCTAATGGAAAGGCTAAGGAAGTGATGGTTGAGACGGGAGCCCGGACCGAAAAATCAGTATTGATTATTTCAGGCCTGAATATTGGAGATACCGTGCTCACCACAGGAATTATGTCCTTGAAGAATGATTTACCTGTTAAAGTTAAAATTACCAACTAATTCAAGGCTGACGAATATTTTAGCAGTTAAAATAAATTAGAAAAAGTCCTATGAGTTTATCAACCACCAGTATAAAAAGGCCTGTACTTGCAATAGTTATGAACCTACTTTTGGTTCTTTTCGGAGTGATTGGCTTCAAATTTTTGGGCGTTAGAGAGTTCCCGTCGATTGATCCCCCAATTGTTTCGGTTCGAACCAGCTATCTCGGTGCAAACTCAGATATCATAGAATCACAGATTACCGAACCTCTTGAGAAAGCTTTGAATAGCATCGAGAGTATTAAAAACATGTCTTCTTCAAGTAATCAAGGAACCAGTAACATTAACATAGAATTCAATCTGGATAAGGAACTTGAAGAAGCGGCAAATGATGTGAGGGATAAAGTTTCTCAGGCGGTACGATCCTTGCCAAAGGATATAGACGGTCTTCCGGTAGTATCAAAAGCAGATGCTAACTCTGAGGCGATTATATCCATGACTTTGCAAAGCGATCGCAGAAATCAATTGGAATTGAGTGATTATGCCGAGAATGTGATTGCTCAGCGATTGCAAACCATTCCCGGAGTAAGCGGTATACAAATATGGGGTCAAAAGCGTTTTGCTATGCGAATTTGGCTTGATCCGGCAAAACTGGCTGCTTATCGTCTGACGGCATTGGATGTAAAAAGTGCGCTCGATCGTGAAAATGTGGAACTACCCTCCGGTAAAATTACGGGTAACGCGACGGAATTATCTGTCAAGACACTTGGTAATCTGATCAATGAAGAACAATTCAATAACTTGATTATTCAAAGTTCCGGGGATAACATTGTTCGTTTAAGGGATATTGGAACTGCAGAGTTAGGCCCTGAAAATGAAGAAACCATGCTTCGCTCATCCGGCACACCCATGATCGGACTGGGATTAATTCCTCAACCAGGCTCAAACTATTTGGAAATATCCAAAGAATTCTACAAACGTTTTGAACAAATAAAGAAAGATCTTCCTGAAGACTACAGAACAGATATAGGTTTGGATTCAACCATATTCATAAAACGCTCCGTTTCCGAAGTTGCTGAAACAATCTTAATTTCATTGATTTTGGTAATTTTAATCATATTCATCTTCTTCCGTGATTGGAGTATTGCCTTTAGGCCGCTGATTGACATCCCGGTATCCCTGATTGCCACCTTTTTTATCATGTACCTTTTCGGATTTTCCATCAATGTGTTGACACTATTGGCTATTGTACTTGCAACCGGTTTGGTTGTTGACGATGGAATTGTCGTTACAGAAAATATTTTTAAGAAGTTGGAAGAAGGTTATGGACCTATTGAAGCTGCAATTAAGGGTTCTAATGAAATCTTCTTTGCGGTAATATCAATATCCGTGACGCTGGCTGCGGTATTTCTTCCTGTAATATTTCTCGAAGGCTTTGTCGGCAGACTTTTTCGGGAATTCGGGGTTGTTATTGGAGCAGCAGTGTTAATTTCTGCATTTGTATCCCTTTCTTTAACCCCAATGCTGAATGCCTACTTAATGAAGGCGCATAAAGAGAAAACTAAGTTTTATAATTGGTCAGAACCGTATTTTGAAAAAATGACCTCCGGTTATGCCGATTCACTAGGCAGTTTCATGAAAAAACGTTGGATTGCGTTTCCGATTATCATTGTCTGTATCGCACTAATCGGACTTTTCTGGACAGTACTTCAAAAAGAAACAGCTCCATACGATGACCGAGCCGCAGTGAGTATGCAGGTTACAACCCCGGAAGGTTCTTCCTACGACTACACCGATAATTTCATTCTTGAGCTTACTAAACTGGTAGAGGATTCAATCCCAGAAAAAGAATTTAACCTAAGCGTTACCTCCCCGGGATTTAGTGGATCAGGGGCAGCAAATACCGGATTTCTAAGAATCCGGTTAAGTGAGCCTTCACAAAGAAAAACCTCACAGGCCCAGGTTGCAGAAAGGCTAACAAAAATAACGAAACCTTATACCGCCGGCCGTGTATTTGTTATCCAACAACCGACAATTTCAGTGAGTCGAAGGGGAGGATTACCTGTGAATTACATCATTCAAGCACCTAATTTTGAAAGACTCCGTGAAAAACTACCCTTATTTATGGAAGAAATTAGTCAGGATCCAACCTTTACAGCTACGGATGCAAATCTTAAATTTAATAAGCCTGAGATTAATATTACCATTGATAGAGAAAAATCAAGGAATCTGGGAGTTTCAGTCTTAGATGTTGCACAAACCTTGCAATTTGCCCTCAGTGGTCAACGCTTTGCCTATTTCCAAATGAACGGAAGACAATATCAGGTCATTGGACAATATGACCGCCCTGACAGGAATGACCCTCTAGATCTGACCTCCATATTTGTACGAAATAATCAAGGAGAACTTATTCAACTTGACAATCTCGTCATGGTACAGGAAACCAGTACACCCCCACAATTGTACCACAATAACCGATTTATGTCTGCCACCGTTTCGGCAGGTTTGGCACCTGGTAAGAGCATAGGCGATGGAATTGATGTAATGGATAAAGCGGCCGCAAAAATACTGGATGATTCCTTTACAACAGACCTTGGTGGTGAATCCCGCGATTATAGGGAAAGCTCTTCCAATACCCTTTTTGCTTTTGCCTTAGCCTTACTACTGGTTTATCTGATTTTGGCAGCCCAATTTGAGAGTTTTATCGATCCATTTATCATTATTCTAACGGTGCCTATGGCTGTTGCAGGTGCCTTTCTTTCCCTTTGGCTATTCGGGCAAACCTGGAACATTTTCAGTCAGATCGGCACAATTATGCTGATTGGACTTGTAACAAAAAATGGAATTTTGATCGTAGAATTTGCAAATCAACTCAAAGTACAAGGGAAGCCCTTAAATGAAGCAATTGTAGAAGCTTCCGTTGCAAGGTTAAGGCCAATATTGATGACTAGTCTGGCTATAGCTTTAGGTGCTTTACCGATTGCAATGGCTTTAGGTGCTGCTGCAAAAAGCAGAATGAGTATGGGTATAGTAATTATAGGGGGAACCTTATTCTCCCTAATTCTTACCCTTTATGTAATTCCCGCTATTTATTCAATGTGGTCAAAAAAACACAAAAACCTGCCGGAAATATCAGGAAAAATCGAATCTCAACCGGAAATCGAATTAATCAATGCTTAATAAAATACGAAAATTCGGCTGGCCTGTTTAAAGCTTCAACATTTAGGTTATTAAAAATATGAACAGAAATAAATATCAATTCAGTTTACTATTGTTTTTCATATTGTTCCTGCACCTGACATCAAGTAATGCGCAGGAACGACTTACCTTGGAACAGGCGGTTCAAATAGCGCTAGAAAACAACTACGATATTAAATTGAATAAAAATGAGGTTGAGCAAGCTAAAATAAATGTAAACAGGGCTAATGCAGGGATGCTTCCGGTAATTACCGGAAATCTAAATGCCAATAATAACGTTTCAAACACCACGCAAACACTACAAAGCGGCTTAATTCAGGAAAGAAACGGGGCCAGAAATACAAATTTTGTATACGGTCCGGTGGTTAATTGGCAGGTATTTGACGGCTTTCAAATGTTTGCAAGATATGACAGGTTAAAGGAACTAGAAAATTTAGGTGAAGCCACCTTTAAGTTAGCCATCCAAACTACACTCGCCGACGTCATCAATAATTATTATGATTTGGTACAACAACAACAACAAATTGAAGCCTTGAGCGGTGCACTTGAGATATCCAGAATCAGACTCCGCAATTCGGAAAGCAGGTATACCATTGGAAAAGCTGCCAAACTTGAAGTATTAGCCGCTTCGGTTGACCTCAACACCGATACTACTAACCTTTTAAGACAGATTGATCTATATCAGAATACTAAAATTAGGTTGAATGAACTGCTCGCGAGAGATATCAATACTAATTTCACGGTTTTAGATACCATAATTATCGGCATCTCACTAAATCTGGCCGAACTGCAAAGCTCTGCTGCTCAGCTGAACCCTTCCTTGCAAGCAGCCTTGATCAATAAGAAAATTTCAGAAATTAATCTGAGGGAGGTTAAAGCCAGCAGGTATCCCGGAATAAGCCTCAATACTGCCTATAACTTTAATAGATTCACCTCTGAACTTGGCTTTGCCAGAAGTTCAGTTGGAAGAGGATTTAATTACGGACTAAGTGCATCTATCAATATTTTCAATGGATTTTTACAGAAAAGAGCAGAAAAAAGTGCAAATCTGCAGATTGAAAATAACCAATTACAGTATGAAAGGTTGAATCAGTCGATTAGCTCTCAACTAAGCTCTTTGTACCAAACTTATCAAACAAATCTACAATTAGTAAAACTTGAAAAACAAAATCTTGAAGTGGCGAGGCAAAATATGGATATCACACTTGAAAAATTCAGACTAGGAAGTGTAGCACCACTTGAATTCAGAGAAGCACAGCGTAATTTTATAGATGCCAATGCACGCTATACCAGTGCTCAATTCGAAGCAAAACTGGCTGAGGTTGGCCTACTCCAATTATCAGGCAGGCTCAATCTTCGGTAAGATGCCTCAAATACATATTCTCTTGCTTAAGTACAAAGAATTAGTAATTTTGATTTGATGGATACCTTCAAATACAAAAGCGCGTTACTTGTGGATGATAGCTACATTGACAATCTAATTAATCGAAAGATCTTAGATAACAGCAATTTCGCAGAGTCTATCATCGTGATCGAGTCGCCCAAAGAAGCTTTTGATTATGTTCGGGATTTGTATCTTGAAGGCCAAGAACTACCTGAAGTTATTTTTCTGGATTTGAGGATGCCAATAATGAATGGATTTGAGTTCCTTAAAGCTCTGGCATCGCTCCCTGATTTGAGCATGGATAAAATTAAAATATATGTGCTTACCTCTTCCCTGGATCCAAAAGACATCAGAAAGGTGAAAGAAAATCAAATGGTATCTAAGTTTATTGGTAAACCTCTAACAAGTCAAATTCTCGGGGAAATTTAAAATTATGTTATTAGTTGCAGATAGCGGCTCAAGCAAGGCCGACTGGATATTAACCCTGTCAGATACCAAAACAATAACTTTCAGAACCAATGGTATCAACCCCTTCTTCTTGGCTGAAAAAGATATCATCAAAATATTTCATAATACACCTGAAATACAACCTTATACCGATCAAGTAAAGGAAATATATTTTTTCGGTGCAGGATGCTCGAGTCCGGATCGGCGTGAAAATATATCAAATGCCTTGTCCAAAGTGTTCAAAAATGCTTTCGTAAGCGTTGATATTGACATTATTGCATCTATCTATGCTACCACCGGGAATTCCAAAGGAATTTGCTGCATCATTGGAACAGGGTCAAATATTACCTATTTTGATGGAACGAGAATTCATGAAAGCAAGCATGGCTTGGGATACATATTGGGCGATGAAGGCTCAGGAACCTGGATAGGAAAACAATTGATAACAAGCTATTTGTACGGCAAAATGCCTACAGAACTCGCCCATGATTTTTTTGAAAGATATCGAATTGATAAGGAATCTGTTATAAAACATTTATATCAGGAGCCTTCCCCTAATTTCTATTTGGCTTCACTTGCCCCTTTCATGAGTGAGCATATCGGTCATCCCTATATTGTAGATATCCTAAAAAAAGGTTTCAAAGAATTTATAGAAACAAACATCAAATCATACCCTGACTACAAACATCAAACTTGTCACTTCGTAGGCTCAATCGCTTATCATTTTTCGGAAATACTAAAGGAACTGTGTATTAAAAATGATATAAAAATTGGAAAAATTCTGAAACACCCAATTGAGGAATTATCCAAGTTTATTCAAAAAAACGGCATTTAAAAATTACCGGATAAGATAAAAATCCTCTGACTGTAGTAATTAATTTTAACACCTCTGCTAATTAAATTAAGCTGAGTTCAATCTAAGGTAGATTAAAAAATATCCTTTTAATGGTTTTCATGCTGCCCAACATGCTTATGATTGGATTCCAGAAATCAATACCCGTGTCTTATCGCTTAGTTGAGTCCTTTCCCCCGGAGTATTTCCGGCAAGAAATGCTACCTGATTTCAGATGATCGGCAGCCGGAAGATACCTCCTTCGGCAAGGTTTAGTTTACGCGCTGCTGTTTTTCATCGGAATGGGTAGTCCGGTAATAGAACCCCAAAACCGGGTGGCAACGCTATCTTTTTTGCACCACTGAATCTTAGGATAAGGGTTCCATTTGCCCGTAAAAAAAACAGGGCAGAACACAGGACCGGGAGCAACAGACCCTGCTTTCCAAAAACTGAGAAAAATAATCAGGTTAAACTTAGCCTGGAAAGATGTACTATCGATCTTATGTTAATTAGGTTGTTGATATCGAACTTAGGCTATTTTGCGAGATTTAATCCATTCAAATCCCAACATATTGATCCATTCTTTTTAAAAACAGCTAATTTTTATTGCCCATGCCATTAAATTTAAACTATAATCCAAAAATACACCATCCAATAGCAGACCAAATTCAGGGGGATCAATCATTAATATTGTCAAACATTAATTGAAGCTTACTAACTTGCATCAAAAAAACAGAAAACTCATGATTTTGTTCAGGTTTTTAAAATCGAACCTTAGTCACTTGGCCTTCATACTCTTTGCCCTTATCCTTTTCTTCAGTATGGATGCAAGGGTTTTGATGATCAAGGGACTTATGGACATTGGTCTTTATCATGTTGAGGCCCCAGCTAAACCGCAGGGGTATTCAGGATCTGTTCCGACTGATTTAGCTTTCAGATCACACGATGGAAAACTGATAACTATTTCAGAACATAAAGGTGAAGTATATTTCATAAACTTTTGGGCAACCTGGTGCCCGCCATGCCGCGCCGAAATGCCCTCCATCAATTCCTTATATACAAAAATCCAAAACAAAGAAAAAGTTCACTTCATCATGGTAGACATGGACAATAAAATTTCAAATTCCATGAAATATATGAAAAGAAATTCCTTCGGACTTACAGTTTATTCAATCGAATCACCCATTCCTGAATACATTTTTAGTGGTACTCTTCCAACGACAATTATTGTAGGACCGAAAGGAGATATTATCTTTCAACACAGCGGACTTGCCGATTATGACAATTTTGAAATGCTCAATTTTATCAATACATTGAGCAGATAAGCCATTTATTTTGTAATTATTTAATGCCTCAAATAGCCATAAATAATTAGTTTTGTTTAATAAAAATTAAAAACATGAGAATTTTTTTATACAGTTTTCTACTTTTCATCTCCGCAACTAATTTCAGCTTAGCTCAAAATCCCGTCAGAACCAATCAAACTTTAGATAAAAAGGATAACTGGACTCCGAACGACTTGATCGAACCCTCGGCTTTGGCAGAGATTATCGCCAATCCAAAAGCTAATCAGCCTCAAATATTCAATATTGGAGTAGTTGATGATATAAAGGGTGCTAAAAATTTGGGTGGTGTGAGTCAAAAAGAAAATCTTGAGAAGTTTAAAACCACTTTGTCAAAATTACCAAAAAGCACATTTTTAGTGGTATATTGTGGTTGTTGCCCTTTCGAAAGGTGCCCAAATATCCGCCCAGCCCTGAACCTATTAAAAACTATGGGATTCACAAAGGCCAAACTACTTAACCTTCCA
Organism: Bacteroidota bacterium; assembly: GCA_016868395.1. GTDB lineage: Bacteria > Bacteroidota > Bacteroidia > Sphingobacteriales > Sphingobacteriaceae > Daejeonella. Next base: position 21,230 of record VGGW01000020.1, read on the forward strand.
ACCAATTTGAAACAAAACTGGATTGATAAGGGTTACCCACTGGCAATGAAATAAATCCAGATCATAAAAATCGGCGAATCCTGGTAGACGAATAGGCGCTCAATTGGATTATATACGAGGCTATGAACTTGATTTCAATCAAAGATTATTAGTCCGCGCAAAAAAATCGACCTGCATTTCAACTCAGAAGTTCAACATAAGAGATGGATTCATCCACCCGTACTTTTAAGAATACCCTGATCATTGAACCATATTTTTAACATAAGACGATGGAATGTTTAGGATATTACTCCCTCAAAGAAGAGAACGCAGGCAAATCACTGTCAGCCTGGTATACTGATCCATTGATTAAAGGCTACTTACCCTCTTTACTCCAAACTTCATAAATCGGATTACCAACTGAACTCAATCCGGAGTGATGCCAATTCCCATCGATGAGTTTACCATCAAAACTGAGAGAGGCCCCAACCCTGCTGTTATCTCTTGAGAAAAACTCAATATTCTCGGTATACTTTCCATTTTCAAAAGTATAGGTGCCACCTCCGGTGCCAAAAAATTCTTTGGTTTCAGCGTTAATGGCCGCCCACTGAAAACGGGTTCCGGTAAGTACTTTTAAGGTTTTTCTTGCGCGTGGCGGACTGTAGCTTATTTTACCATCCTGCTTGCGACCCGACATTCTCCAGGTTCCGGCAATCTCTCCTTCACCCTTATCCAACATCATCCAAGAGGTTTTCTTACCACTGATGTCGGAGTTCAATTTCTTATTACTTTGCGCGAAGCTAAACGTCAACGATTGCCCGATTTGATCCTTATTACGCGTATTGAACTCAATAATCACGTTCAGTTTTTTATTTGAAATTTCATACGTACCACCTCTGCTTTCAATGAACTGCTTATTCTGAGCATCATATACCGTATGCATAAAGTACCCATCCGACAGCAACAATACTTGCTCGATAGTTCCTTCCTGAGACTTCCAGGCACCATTTGACAAAGAATGATCAGGAACTAAGGCCGGGGTAAAACTGCTCAATAAAACAAGGCATCCGGCAAAGAAAAAGTGACTGAATTTGAACATGATGATTGTATTTTCTTTCAAAAATAAGAAAAATTTACATGATGATGCAAAGAGTATCCCTTGAGATAGAGGGCAACACACTGTTTATGCTGCCTGGGGAATCTAGGGATTTAATCAAACCTATTCCAGTCCGAAAATTTAGGCAGAAAAATCAAATTAAAGGTTCAATAAACTTCCATATCATTCGTATACTGGAGATCATTACCATGATGCCTACACCAATAAACATCTTCTTTACAGGTAGTTTGCCCGCAAGACGGGCTGCAATTGGAGCTGCAATTACTCCTCCTACGATAAGGCCCAAAATGGTTTGCCAATGACTGACTCCCAGAATAACAAAAAACGTAAGGGCACTGGACATCGTGACAAAAAACTCGGTAAGGCTGACTGAACCAATGACGTATTTAGGCGTGCGCCCCTTCGAAATCAATGTGCTTGTAACCAATGGCCCCCATCCTCCTCCTCCAAAGGAATCCAAAAAGCCCCCTGCACCGGCAAGCCATCCTGTATGCTCAACCTTTTGAGCTTTCTTTTTTTCCTTGAATGCATTGAGCAATATTCTTGTTCCCAGCACTAAGGTATAGAGCGATATGATCGGTCTGATCATATTTCCATAATTTTCACCGGCATAACTCAGTAATACAGCTCCCAGAATAGCCCCCAATACTCCGGGAATCAACAATGTTTTGAAAAGTTTCATATTCACATTGCCAAAGCGGTAATGACTAAATCCCGAAGCCCCGCTTGAAAACATCTCTGCAGTGTGAATACTGCCTGATATCACGGCAGGATTTAAGCCTCCTGAAAGCAGAAAGGATGTTGAGACTACTCCATAACCCATGCCCAGTGCCCCATCCACCAATTGAGCAAAGAAACCGGCAAATAGCATCAATACAAATTTTTCATCCAGATCTAAGGACACTTGCCTTCCGATTTGGACAAACGAATCATGGCTTACATAAGAATATATGGCATAAGCAATAAAAAGCAGTGATAAACTAAACAAAGACAGGTAGGCTAATCTTTTCCAGCGCTTCTCCTGTGTACTTTGCACTACTTTCACTGCTGGGTCCGTATTTTCTTTTACTCGCATTATTTCTTGTCTAAAACGATTGCCATCCGACGCCGGATCAATACGTTCCGAATCATGATTTAGAGATTGACATCATTAGAATATTGCGTTGTAAAACGCATAGAATTTATTCTGATTAAAAAAAGTTTTAATTATAAAGTCTATGGATTTAGTAGACAATTATACTTGTTTTTTTCTTTTATGCCTAATTTATTTCATTTTTATTCAGGAATTCTTTTCTTACCGGAGGTTTTTCCCTGTTTAAACATACAGATTGTCATACTCCGAACGAATAAAATTACTAGCGTTCGCATATCTGCATTTCAGCCATCCGAAAATTTTGTACTCATCTGAATCGAATCCCGGAAAGTGATAAATTATTTTTATTTGCTAAAATTTTTAGCATAAATTTGTTTCCCCCATAAATAAATTATGTTAAAAGATACGCACATTATTCATATCGATCAGGACGCATTTTTTGTATCTGTAGAGCTCCTGAAGAACTCTTCACTAATCGGAAAACCAGTGATTATTGGAGGTAGCTCCGATCGTGGGGTGGTCGCATCCTGCAGTTATGAGGCACGAAAATTCGGAATTCACGCTGCTATGCCATCGCGAATGGCCCGGCAGCTTTGTCCGCATGCCATCTTTATACGTGGCAATATGGATGAATACAGTAAGTATTCACACATGGTAACTGACATTTTGCAGGAGCGGGTTCCTTTGCTTGAAAAGGCTTCTATTGATGAGCACTACATCGATATGACAGGAATGGACCGCTTTTATGGTTGCATGAAATTTGCACATGAACTGCGGCTATATGTAATGAAAGAGACCGGACTTCCTCTTTCTTTTGGCCTTTCGGTCAATAAAACAGTTTCAAAGATTGCTACTAATGAGTGCAAGCCAAACGGAGAGCGGCAGGTATCGAGAGATGAA
>VGGW01000021.1 GCA_016868395.1 Bacteroidota bacterium
ATCCATAACTTCCTGTAAAGGGCTGCCCGGTGAATACCCATTCATCATCCCGCATGGTCTGAATAACAAAGGATTTTATAGCCTTCATTTTACTGGATTTAAAGAAGTATGGTAATCCGGAGTAAAAGCGATATTCTACGTTAATATTCAAACGAGATGGATTGTAGATGGGATGAAGTGCAGAATGTGGGAAACCCCAGCGTCTGACTATGGTACAAATTGGACCACGAACAATTTCATAATCAGGACATTCACCCCAATACTGAATCCTAACCTTCATGAAAAAATCTTCAGCAACATAATCATGAGACCAGTCGATACATGGAGTTTCGGCATGTGCCGGACCGCCGGCATATAATTCTACACCATGTTCCCTTTTAATCAGCATTCGTTCCAACTGACCGGTTTGCTTGGAGAGCTTGGCAATAAAATACTGATTCTCTATCTCCAGATCATAACCTTCTCCTCTGACTTCAAGGTCTGTTGTATATTCAGGTAACTCAGCATCAGGATTTCCATAGAAAATCAGATACTGACGCTTTTCAGCTCCATTATTATCGGCCAGGAACATAACCTTACAAAGCCTTTCTGTCCCTCTCCTTACCACTCCAAAAACTTGTGATGTAAGCTCTTTGAGTAAACCATTGTGTACTTCTACTACACGAATTTCACGCGCCAAAGAGCTAACCTGATCTGAACGAAAAGCTAACAAAACCTCCACAGGTTCGGCTTGCCTTCGGATACCGGCCTTCTCCTCCAGTGCAATGACTTTAAAATACTTCCAACCCTTAGCCCAGTTTCTCCAGGGAGCCGGCAGGCTATCTACCTTGCCAAACTCATCTCCTCTGACCAGGGGTTTACCCGGATCTTCATATTCATTCTGCGCCTGAATACCTGTATTTCGAATGGAATCACTTAGGGATCGCACCATCCTGAAATCTTTCTCATCCCAGGCCTTCTGCATCAATTTCATTTTATCCTCAAAACTATCTGAATGTTTCTTAAACAAATCCGACTCAGAGGATAAAACATCACTAACAAATTCTTCAATAAATTTATTTTCATTTCCATTCACCCGGGAGGGTAAACCCAAACCGACTATTCCAAACAAACCCAAGCCTAAAAACTTTCTACGCTTAAGTTTTAGGTTTTCATATTGGTTATGTTCAAAAGAATCAGAATGTAAATTCAATGACTTAGCATCATGAGAAGTATCTTCCAAAAAATTCTTTGTTTCTAAGCCATCCATTAAATTCTTGTGTTCTTTCATAGGTTGGAAGATATCAATTTCAAAAACCAATCAACATGAATGAGCTTCAAAATAGAACGTGGATCAAAATCCACTAAATAAAAATCTAGGAAATAGGAATTACATCAACACCAATTTATTGATAAAATTGGGCATATTTGTTGGTTCAAGTATGCCCAAAGTATTAGAATGATGTCAATATTGATTAGGTTAAAATCCCAATCGGTTCTTATTTTGACTTAGATTTATCCCACCATAAACGTGTCGCAACATTATCCGGACCACCCAACAACACTACAGCATTTTTAACCGCTGCGGCATTTGCAACAAGCTCTCTATCCAGGAATGATATTCTTCGAATCATTTTATCCGGTTCAATATCAGGATTTTGAGAACTCAATAAAGGGTAAAATTTAGGATAACCTGATCTTCTTATGTTAGCCCAAGCCTCGTGACTTTCTGGCCAAAGTGCGATCCATTTTTGGGTACCAATTTGTTCACGTTGTCTCTCCACATTAGTGCTTTCAAAACTTACCGGAATATCAGTTAAAGGTGGGGTAGGAAAGACATTATTAGGTGCAACCGGCAAACTTGTACCATTGATATAAGTTGAGATAACTGAAGCATTTGTTATACCATGTTCGCGTAAGGAAGTTTCAATTCCCATTTCATACATCGCTTTCGCAGTTCCACCCATTGCCCAGCCATTTAAGGCACCCTCAGCTCTAAGGAAATAAGCCTCTGAAGCATAGAAAATAGCTTGTGGTGTGGTAGTCATGGCTGTAGGCTGATATCTTGGCCCAACCCATGAATTATTATTAACACTATTTGCAACCATATTTTGCTGAGCAACGGTCATTCCGTTTCTAACACCACGGAACTTTCCATCAGTTAATGCGGGAGCCCAAAATACCGGTAACCTTGGATCGTTATAACCTACTAATAAACTCTCCATAGAGGTACTCATTCTGGAACCATTTCTACCCATGAAGTTAGCGAGTCCATGGTTGAAATCTGCATTCGTTGCAAAATAAGCACCATCGGAAACCTGTGTCATCACTCCGCCGGTAATTGCCTTTTCAGCTTCTTGTTTGGCTCTTGCAGGTTCTACATCAGAAATCCTTAATGCAATTCGCAGACGTAATGTATTGCCAAATTTTAACCATCTAGCATTATCTCCATTGTAAATACGATCTGCTGTGGCAAATGAAGGCTTTGTTAAATTAGCACTCAAAGCTGCTGTTGCTTCATCCAGTTCTTTAAAAAAATCAAAATAGATACTTTTTTGATCATCATAAGGCACACTTTCAGCATCTATTCCAATTTTAGAATATGGAATCGGACCCCATTGGTCAGCAATGCGAAGAAAACAAAAAACTTTCCATATTCTCGCAATCGCATTCATACTTGGTTCTTTACCTCCTTTAGTAGCTTCTATGATATTGACCAATCTTGGCATCGCACCCACATAGGTCCCAGGCCAAATATCCTGCCATCTTTGTACAATCACATATCTGTGAGACTCCTGATTTGTATTAGTACTGGCAAAGTGTTGGGAATAAACTCCCGGAAACAAAAGCATACTTGTTTCATTATAACCGATTCCACCACCACTAACCAACGCTCCTGTGAATAAACTACGCAAATCCGGGGCAGCTAATTCCAACAAACCATCAGGTCGTTTATTTATTTCGTCGAATTTTTCAGTACATCCGGTCAATACGACAATTGGTGCTAAAAATAGCATCACCCTGCTGCACCATTTGATAAATAATGTTTTTTGAGTTTTCATTGTATTAAATTTATAATTAACACTAATATTTTTTAAAAAGCCAATTAGCTCTTAAAATGTTGCATTCAGGCTGAGACCAATGTTTCGAGTCGTAGGCAATGAGTTATATTCCATCCCCCCCCCCTGTTGGTCACTGCAGTAGCAATTTCCGGATCGTATGGTGCATCCCTCATTAAAAACAACAGATTTCTTCCAACCAGAGATAACCTTGCATTTTTAACAAATCCGGTTTTTTGAACAAGCTGATTAGGTAATTTGTATCCAACCACCAATTCTCTTACCCTAAGATTAGTCGCAGAAAACGCATAAAAATCTTTTACAGGAGTTCTGTTTCCAAGTGATTGCCAGTACTGTTCACCCGTAATACGTACAGTGTTTTGTACCCCTGTAAGCGTAACAGCATCCAGAACAACTCCGTTCTCTCTGTGTTCAAGTGAATTTTTTGAGACACCGTGCATATCCATAGCAGCCTGAGTACCTGCCACTACTGTACCACCATTCCTGTAATCCAATAAGAAACTTAAATTAAGATTCTTAAAACTGAATGAATTGTTCACACCAAGCTGAAATCTAGGATTATAATTTCCCACATAAACATTCTTAGGTGATACAAGTGGTACTCCGTTGGCTCCAACCAATCTTCTTCCCTGAGCATCCCTTCTCCATTCTGCCATGTACATTTTTCCAAAAGACTGGCCTTCTTCCACAGTTTGTAAAACCTGTCTGTCATCACCCAAAATAGCTGTTTTCAAGCGCGGAGATAATTCGATCACTTTGTTCACATTTCTTGAGAAGTTAAAATTCACATCCCAGGAAAAACTCTTGTATCTGATTGGAGAACCTGACAACATTACCTCAACTCCACTGTTTTGAATTAATCCGGCATTGATATACTGGGAACTAAAAAGTGTGGCGTTAGGAACCGCTAAAGCAATTAACTGATTTCTAGTATCTGAATTGTAATAGGTCACATCCAAACCGATGCGATTATTAAAAAATCTCCAGTCTAAACCAGCTTCAAATGAAGTAGTGATCTCCGGCTGGTAATTTCCCAGAGATCTTAACGTAGGGGTATTGACAACTCCACCTGCACCTACCGTGAAATAATTATCAGTCAAATAAGCCTGACCACCAAAACCTGATTCTGCCATACTTACTCTAAATTTACCATAAGAAACCCAGTTAGGTAAATCAATCATATCGGTTACAATGGCAGTTAAACCAACTGAAGGGTAGAAATAAGACTGATTCTCCCTAGGTAATGCAGATGACCAATCATTTCTGGCAGTTATATCCAGATAGAGATAATCCTTAAAGGATAGGGTTGACGTACCATAAATAGACTGTATTTCTGGAGTTTGCCCATATCTATTGGTTGTTCTGGGATTTTTGGCATTCTGCATGAAGAAAAAGTCCAGTTTATTCAGACCATTCGCATTGGTATTAACTGATTCAAACTTTGTTTCCTGTATTGATCCACCTAAGTAACCGGTTAAGTTAAAATTCCGGTTGATATCCTTTTTAAAGGAAAGTAAGGCATCTACGTTGGTGAATGTCCTGTGTCCGGCATAAAGTTCATAGTAGTTTCCATTTCCTGAAAGTTCATATGAATCATTATGCATTTGATTATCCGTATTCTCATCAGTTCTGTCCATACTTCCACGAACCATCAGATCAAGCCAGTTGTTAACCTTGTACTTTGCCTGTACTAATCCAATTATACGGCGCTTCTGCTCATAAAAAACCTGTCTGTTCATCTTCCAGTAAGGATTCGATAAAAATATAGACCCGGGTAGCCAATAGCTTTGTCTCAAGTTACCCAAGGCATCGGTATATTCAAAATTTTGCATTTCACTTAATGGAATGGAAACAGGAGAAAGGTAAATACTACCCGTAACATCATTACGTTCACCGGTAAAAGGCTTATTATCGACATCCTCATGAATGTAGCTTAATTTGGTAAAAAATGAAAGTTTGTCTGTAATCTGATTATCTATTTTAAAATCAAAGTTATGTCTGTCATAAACATGGTTTGGCAGAATACCTTTTGCATTGGTATTTCCGTAGGAGAAATAAGTTTGCATCTTTTCACTACCACCACTAATTCCTAAAGTATTTGTTAAACTTGATCCATCACGAAAAAAGTCTGCTAATTGATTCGGATTGCCCTGCAAAGGTATTTGCTTACCATTCCAAAGGGTAGCAGTTTGTCCGGTCATTTTAGGACCCCAGCTGGTTTCTACACTTGAATTATAGACCCCACCTGAACCCTGAGCATATTCCGATTGTCTTTCAGGCAAAATAAACGGACGGTCAATGGTACTGTTACCGGTATAATCAACTGTTATTTTACCTGCTTTTCCTTTCTTGGTTGTGATAATAATTGCACCGTTTTGACCCAAACTTCCGTATAAAGCAGCAGCAGAAGCGCCTTTTAGTACAGTCATGGATTCAATATCATCACTATTCAACATACCGATACCATCACCTCCATCCCGACTACCATGTGTACCACCTGTACCTATCTCACGACTACCATTATCCATCGGAACACCATCTATAACATACAAAGGTTGGTTAGAACCGAAGATTGAACGCTGACCACGCAAAACAACATTAGATGAACTACCCGGACCTGTCACATTCTTAGTGATGGTCACACCGGCAATTTTACCCTGTAAGGAATTGATAATGTTAACCTCCTTTGCTTGATTAAGATCGGTAGTTTTGATGGTTTGTGCAGCATAGTTTAAGGATTTGGATGACCTCTCAATACCCAAGGCTGTAACCACCACCTCACCAAGCATTTGTGAGTCTTCCATCAGGGTTACCTGAATGTTTGTTCTGTTATTCACAGCAACTTCCTGGCTTACATACCCGATGTAGCTAAAAACAAGAACCGCATTATCCGATGCATTCAGAACAAAATTTCCCTGAGCATCTGTAGTGGTTCCAACAGAAGAGCCTTTAACCTTAACACTCACTCCAGGTAAAGTTTCTCCTTTTGAATCAACAACTTTACCCTTGATGTCAATTAAAAGAAAGCTTAAATTCTTTAAAGCCTTTTTTTCTTTCAGAGATAATTTCTGGCTAATCACAATGGTCTTGTTTTCAATGCTGTAATCCAGAGGTTGATCATTAAAAAGTATGGCCAAAGCTTCAGACAATTCAGTGTTGACCACATTTAATGTTACCGGCTTAGCTGTTTTTAATAAATTTAAATCGTAGAAAAAAACATAGCCTGTTTGTTGCTTGATTGTTGAGAAAAATTCTTCAAGAGGAGCCTGTTTACCTGAAAAAGTTACTTTCTGAGAATATCCTTTTGAATAAACATTCAACAACGCAACCATAATTAATATGAACGTCAGTTTCATGATCCGACCGATTTGTTTGTAAAGCGAATGTGTTACCAAATTACCAACTATGTTCTGGTTTTGTTTTGGCTGACCAAGTAAATCTGAATCAAGACATACTTTTGACCGGGTATTGATAATCCAATACTCCTTATTTGTAAGAGAATTCATACATTTGTTTGTTTTGTTAATAAATAATCTTTGTGCATCAATTTTTATTTTAGCTAAACAATGACCAGAGGCGCGCCAACGCTTCTGGTTTGTTTTTGTTCATTCGTAGACTTTATGGCATTACTATAACCTCCCTTCCCTTTAATCGAAAATGAACCTTTGTTTTCTGCAATACTTTAAGTACCTGTAAGAGACTTAAATTTCTTTCAATTTCACCTCCAAATCGATAATTTGGAAGTTCTCCTTCGTAAACGACTGAAACATCATACCAACGCTCAATCTGCCTCATTACAGTTTTTATATCTGCCTCATCAAACTGAAAATAGCCTGCCTTCCAGGCAACGGCTTCATTAGTGTCCTTTAAATTAATCACGTCGATATGTTCACTCAATTGGGATTGTTCTCCGGGTTTGAGTAACTGAGAAATATTTGTCCTCAGGTCAGAAACTCTGACACTGCCCTCCAGCAAAGTTGTATTTACGGTCGGCTCATCATAGTAAGCATTGATATTAAAATTCGTCCCAAGTACCTGCACAACCTGATTTCTGGTATTGACCTCAAAAATTTTGTTTTTATCCGGTGCAACTTCAAAATAAGCTTCTCCTGTAAGTTCCACCTGCCTTTTAGATCCATTGAAAACCGTTGGGAAACGAAGCGATGATGCTGCATTCAACCAAACTTTACTACCATCGGGTAATTTGACCTGAAATTTACCTCCTTTGGGTGTTTCAATGGTATTGTAAACAGGAGCTGCTTGCTCATCTTTTGAAAGCGGATCTTGTTTCTCACTAATAAAGGAATAGATTACCTCACCTTCGGCAGCTTTAAGCACGCTGTTCCCACCTTGATTGGCGAGAATCCCATTCTTAGCATCATCCAAAATAATTTGTGACCCATCGCCAAGAGTGAGGATTGCTTTATTTTCGCCCGCTTCAATATCCTTTACAGCAATTGGATTTTCACTTTTAATTTCCGAAATCGGAGAGACAGGTTTCACGAAGGATTCAGTTTGGGGAACAGCCAACTGCACTTTGGCTACCTCCTGTTTTAATACCTCAGATTCTGATGAGAAAAATAAGCTGAAACTAACAATTGCAATAATTATTGCCGCAGCAGCTGATATCCAGATTTTGAAAGTATGGTAATATGAATAAGCAATAGGGTCAGAAATATGATGATTGATCTGAGCAAAGATTCTACCTTTAAGTTCCTGATCGCTTTCTGCAAAATCAGCCGGAATGTAGATATCACGCTCCGGAACGGTATTATACCATTGTAAAAACTCATCACTCTCCTCTTTACTAATGGTATTGTTCAGCCATTTTTCGGCCAATTCCTGATATCTTTCGTTTGAACTTAAACGTTTCATTAAAAAGGTCTTTAAACGTAAGTCCCTCAACTTACATCAATCCCTTAGTTGCTACGAAAATATTTTTATTGTTTAGGATTAAAAGAAAATCTGACCCAGGCCGTTTCTTAAGGATTTAAGCGCTTTGCTGATATGAGCCTCGACGGTTTTTTCTGATATTCCAAACTCCTGTGCAATTTGTTTTTGGGAATAACCATCTTCCCGACTGGCTTTGTAAACGAGACGGCATTTTTCAGGAAGATTTGCGACCAAGACTTCCAGTCTGGAACGTAATTCTGTAAATTCAAACCAATCATCTGTTGAATTGGCTGTTAAAGGCAGGATATTTTGACTATCAACAACATATTTGTTGTGTTGATTACGTTTAGCTAAAATTTTGATAACACGATATTTAGCTGAAACTGATAAATAGGCACTGAGATTGGAGCTAATTACAATTTCTTCTCTTCTGTTCCAAAGAGAAATGAAAATATCCTGAACAATTTCCTCTGCCTCCTCAAAATGTCCAATCTTATTAGTAGCTACAGTAAATATAGATTTCCAGTACCTATTATAAATTTCAGCAAAAGCAGCCTTGTCCCCTGATCTTAATAAATCAAGTAACTCAAAATCTGAATATGCAAAATATGCCGACATTTATCTACTAATATAATCGAATCATAGGAATAAAAATTCAATGATTAAAATAAAATTAATTTATGAAAAATAATTTTTGAAATCATTAGGCAATGCTAGCTTAGTGTAAAAATTACACAATTATAAATAGTCTTTTGCCTTAAAACGTTTGAAATTTCGACGACAAGTGATAATGAAGAGCATAAAACTAGAAACTAAAATTTGCCTAAAACCTTAATTTTAATCATTTAAATAAAAAATTGAACTTTCCTTTATAAAAATACTGCCCGAAGAACAAGATCTGAAATAAACTGGCTTAGTGTTTATTTTGAAATCTTCTTGCCGAGAAATCGGGACGGCATTTTAGTACAACAAGGCGGTAATTTTTTTTAACTTTTACTTCTTTGTTAGGCAAATTGAGCTTAGCCTTCAATTCGGGTCTGGGCTCGGAACATGCAGCCATTAAAAAAAAACTAAAGGCCAGCAATCCTGCAGTATCTTTTGAAATATTTCTACAATTCCCTTTCATATCCTATTTAACACATCTGAAACCTAAATTGCTCATGCCTGAATCCGGAGAACTTTTCATCCGCCGGGCAACACGGTAGCCTGAACAATAACTTTCATTACACATAAATGACCCTCCTCTTGAAACTCTTTTTGGAGTATAGGGCTCAACCGGATCAAAGCTATCGGGCGGACCTGATGGGTTTTTTATCCCCTCCGGCTTGTTTATTTGCTGATAATAATCATTCCGGTAATTGTCTGAGCACCATTCCCAAACATTCCCCGCCATATCATACAAGCCGTAAGCATTGGGTGGAAAGGACTGGACCGGTGCTATTCCGGAGAACCTGTCAAATTCAGTATTCCGGTATGGAAAGTTCCCTTCCCAGGTATTTGCTTTTGCTTTTCCTTTATTGATATGCTCATCGCCCCAGGGATAAATTTTATTGATTAATCCACCTCTTGATGCATATTCCCATTCCGCTTCGGTAGGTAAGCGTTTACCTGCCCATTTACAATAAGCCATGGCATCATCCCAGCTGACATGGATTACAGGATAATTGCCCTTACCCTCAATGCTACTGCCCGGCCCCTCGGGATGCTTCCAGTTCGCTCCTGGCACCCAGGACCACCATTGGGAATAGTCGTTTAAATCAACTTCTTTTGACGGAGGAGAAAACACCAAAGAAGACGCTACAAGCAAGGACTCATCAGGTTTTGGAGTATCCGGTGGCAATTGCTTTTTTAATTCCTCCCAGTCGGGTTTTCGCTCTGCAGTTGTTATGTAGCCTGTACTTTGAACAAATTTAGCAAACTGATCATTGGTTACTTCATGCTGATCCATCCAGAAGGGGTCTAAAATAACTTTATGTTTAGGATACTCATCCGGATCTGCCTGATTGTTATCGGCCCCCATCAAGAATTCTCCACCGGGAATGGAAACCATTCCTATTTTAGAGGTATCCCCATTAAATTGAATTTGCTCTAAGGTCAGATAGGCTAAATCACTCCTTGATAAATCATTTTCAGCAGACTCAGCTTGATTATTCTGATTGCAGGCACCTAATGTAAGTAGATAAATGAAACCTAAAGAATAAGTAAAATAAGCTTTTGATGCCTTAAGATACTTTCTACTCAGAAACATATTGATATCTGTTCGAATTATAGCCCCCATTTCATTTCCTTCAAATCTGCTATTTTCACATATCCATCCTTCTTTACTGTGCCATCCTTGGCGATGGTATATCCTTTAGGTCCGGTATCAGGCCATGAAAGCTCAGGAACCATATCCTTCATTAATTTTCGCTGTTCTTTTATTATCGCCTTACTTGAGGATTTATATGCAATATTATTCCATTCATTCGGATCAGATTGATGATCGTAAAGTTCTTCAAAATTGATAAAAGGATAATAGATATAACGGTATTTACTGCTGCGAATGGTATAGCCATCGCCCGAATTAGCACCTCCCTGTTCATTCATAAAGTAAGCCGTAAATGCCGGTTTATGATCAAATTTTTCGAGTTTAAGCATAGGTAGCAGACTTTCACCATCACAGTACTCCGGAAACTTCTCACCACTAAGCTCTGCCAAGGTAGGAAAGATATCCATCATAGATACCGGAACATGGGTTGAAGAACCCGGTTTTGTAACTCCGGGTGCCATAATAAACATGGGTGCCCGGGTAGAACGTTCCCAAAGTGTAAATTTTTCCCAATTTTCCTTTTCACCAAAATGCATTCCATGATCAGACCATACAACCAGAATGGAATTTTTAAGGTATCCCGACTTCTCCATACCATCTAAAAATTTACCCAGCATGGCATCAGTAAAACTTACGGTAGCCATGTAGGCTTGTATAACTTTCTTTAACTGATTGTTATCAGTAATAAATCGATGAAGAGCTCTTCTTCCGTGGATAAATGCATCCTCTAAATCATCCTCTTTCATTGGAAGATCCGGAACACTAGCCAGCGGGTACATATCAAAATATTTTTGGGGGACTTCCCATGGATCATGTGGTTTTGTCAGTCCAACAGCTAAAAACAAGGGCTTGTCCTGCTTTTGATTAAGCTCATGATTTGCCCATTCCGTAATTTGAAAATCAGCCATGTAATCATCATCCATGGCTATTGGTCCCCAGGTAAAATATTCTGGTTGTACGCCCTTGAAATTTTTGGGAGAAATAATTTCTTCAGGGGCTCTAACCTGAAAAGGAACAGGAATTCTTAATCCCGGGTAATAAAAATCCCATCCTTTAGCTTCAGATTGATTGATTGTTGACCTTGGAGGTGATAAGGTATGATAAATTTTACCTCCCGCCAGCGTTTTATAACCCTTTGCCTTGAAAAATTGCTCCATGGTCAGCAATGTACTTAATGCCGGTACCTTACGCCATTCAGGATGTTTCCAACCGGTGATTCCTGACCTTGCCGGACTTACCCCTGTCATAATAGACACCCTGGATGGTGCACAGGCAGGTGAGGGTATATGCGCATTGGTAAATGACATCGACATTTTCTTCAAACGATCGAAATTCGGTGTTTTTAACCCCGGCACGCCTCCCAATTCAGGCGGGTTAATCCAGTCATTCAGGTCATCTATCGCGAGGAAGATAATATTGGGTTTTGAGGAATTATTTGAATTCTGAGCCCTTACAATTTCTGAATTTATCAAATTGATTAGTACTAAACTCAGAAAAAGTAGAAACTTAGTTTTAGAGGTAATTATATTTAAACCAATATTTTTCATGGCGACAAGTTAGATAAAACATTCATTTCAAAATAGGATGATCAAATTTAATTCAATCATGGCATTTTGAAATAATCTGAGAATTAATAAAAGGAATATGAAGGAAACAATACAATCTCCACCATATTCCACAATTTAAGATAGCACTTCCAGTAGACGGTCAATATCGGCCTGGTTATTATAGATCGATGCGGAGATTCTCAATTTATTACCAAATCGCATAGCCACATTGATTTTGGCTGCACGGAGCTTTTTCATCACCTCATCCGGATTTTTAGTCTGAAAAACAATAATAGGACTTTCATTATCCTCGGGCGTAATCATTGGGAAGCCAATTTTTGGCATTTCAATAGCGAGTCGGCTTGTCAGTGTACGAACATAATTACGGATATTTTCAACCCCTAAGGTATGTATATATTTCATCGAGGTGATTGCACAAGATACACCTTCATAAGAAGGGTAACTAACCTCATACATTGCCGGGCCTGTAGTAGGCTTAAAATCAAACTCGCCCAATGCAGAATCAGGAGAATCCGTCCAAAGGCCATAATTAAAATTCATTCCACCATGATGTTGAGTTGGAAGAACCCTGGTATCCTGCAAATCTTTTCGGATATACATAAACCCAAACCCTTTACTGCCCATCAGCCATTTGAAAGTAGAACAAGCCGCCATATCAATACCCATTGCCTTGACATCTACAGGCACAGCACCTACCCCTTGAATAATGTCTACATACAACAGGGCCCCATTAGCATGAGCCAGATCAGCGATTGCCCTCACATCATTAACCAAAAAACCATTCACATTCGACACCAAAGTAATGGCAACCAACCTGGTGTTCTTATCAATCACACCTTCAAAGTCTTTCACATCAAACCTCCAATTATTGTGTTTAATAATTCTCACTTCCAGTCCCTCACGTTTCTCGCGCATCTTATAGCCATAAATACTGGGTGCATAATGGAGATCTGTTGTAACAACATTCCCACCCTTGAGATCCATACCATTTAAGATATTATTTTCTGCTTCCACCGTAGTTCTTGCAAAGGCAATTTCCTCAGGATCTGCATTGATTAACTTTGCAAAGCTGGCTTTACAATCCAAACGGGTCTCAGACCATTTTGGCCACCATGGCTCACCGACATCATTCTTGGCCCATTCTGCATAACGGTGAAGCGCGGCTGCCGTATAAATATTTATGGGATGAGTAGAAGCATTGTCAAAATATACCTCCTCCTTTGCGCGAGGAAAATCTGCCCTAATCTTGTTGAAATCGAGATTATTGCCTTTAATATGTTCAGGCATCACATCAGGATTAACAGAGGAAACAACTGATTCTGTTTGACAAGAACTTAGCGAGCTCAGTCCAAGCGAACCGATACCTACACCGGCCAAGGATTTCAAAAAAGTCGATCTTTCCATTTCTTATTTATTTATGCTAGTTAAAATTTAGTTTATAAACCATTCCTTAAGAATATCTTTTTATTTCTTATTCGGTAATGAGAAGGCTACATAGGTATCTGCTGATTTCGTTCCCACCTTTCCTCCACCACAAGCGATGACAACAAATTGTTTTCCGTTAACGCTGTATATGGAAGGGGTAGTATACCCCGCAGCCGGCAATGTAGTTTCAAACAATAACTTACCATTTGCTTTATTAAAAGCACGAAATTTTTCATCCCTGGTGGCGGCGATAAATACCAGTCCACCGGCAGTCACAACAGGTCCACCCCAATTTTCAGTACCTGTTTGAATACCTTTGGCTTTAAATTCCGGATAATCTCCAAGTGTATTTTTCCACACAACCTGACCGCTTGCTAAATCAATGGCACTTAAAGTTCCCCATGGTGGCTTAATTCCGGGATATCCTTCCTTGGTCAAAAACTGCTTATAACCGCCGAAGCGATAAGGTGATTTATAGAAAGGGTGAGTTACCTTAGCTACTTTGGTGAAAAATTGCTTTTGTTTGGTTTCAATATTTAACAGATAAGATGCAAGTGCTGTCTTATCTTCCTGACTTAAATGCCTGAAGGCAGGCATCATTCTTTGGCCATTTGTTACAATCTTATTGAATTTCAACTCATCATACTTCTTATTAAGGTTGATTAATGAAGGAAAATTTCCGGAGCCTTTAAGATCAGCACCATGACAACCTTTACAACTTTTATTATAAATACTTTTTCCTGCCATTAAATTCGTTTGAGTAGATTTTGGCAACTTATCTACCAAAGTATCAATCATGGTTACTACCCATGGCATTTCGGTAGCATTGATATAGACTAAACCGCTTGTTGGATCAAAAGATGGGCCACCCCATTCAGCTCCACCGGTAAGCCCCGGTAAAACCAATGTTCCCTGCACACTTGGAGGAATGAACATACTGCCGGATTGATGACTCAAAAACCTTTTCCTCAGATCCTGAAAGGAAGAATCGGGAACAAGGTTATTGAGATCAGACTCTCTAAATTCCTGTCTCACAAATGGGGGAAGTATGGTTGGGAAGGGTTGAGTTGCTGAGGTTTGCTCACCTTTGAGTTGGGAGGCAGGCACAGGTTTTTCAATGATCGGATGAACCGGTTTACCGGTTTCTCTCTCAAGCATATAAATAAAGCCCTGTTTGCTAAACTGGACTACCGCATCAACTTTCTTATTATCCTTTTTAATGGATACAAGGATTGGGGATGTTGGAAAGTCATAATCCCAAAGGTCGTGATGCACAGCTTGAAAATGCCAGATATACTTTCCGGTTTCTGCATAAAGAGCCAGTATGCTATTGGAAAAAAGATTGTCACCTTTTCTTTTACCCCCATAAAAATCCGGAACAGCAGCTCCGGTGGCAGCAAAAACCATTCCCCTGTCCTCATCTAAACTAATTCCACCCCATGCATTTGCACCTCCAACGTATTGATAAGCTTCCGGATCCTCCCATGAATCATAACCAACATCACCAGGTTTTGGGATGGTCCTGAACAACCATTTCAGCTTACCGCTGATCACATCGTATGCCCGGATATGACCGGGAGCCGATTCCTCCTCCTCTGATAAACTGGTGCCCAGTATAATCATATCTTTATAAATGACCCCCGGAGAAGTTGCCGTAACCCTCAGATTTGACAAATCCCGCTTGAGATCCAAACCTTCATGAAGCGGGATTCGACCTTTATTTCCAAATTCAAGCAGAGGTTTACCTGTTGCACTGTTTATACAAAATAAGGAAGACCCGACTGTATAAAAAATTCGATGCTCTTTATTTTTTCCCTGATGGATGGCAATCCCACGACAGGCATTCATTCCATGACTTTCTTTGCCATTAATATCAAGTATCATCGAATCAATGGGATTGAAAACCCATTTTTCCTCGCCGGTTAAGGCATCTACAGCAAAAAGCTTTAATTGAGGGGAAACACCATAGAGAATCCCATCTACTATCAGAGGATTGGTCTGAATTTGACTACCCTGCTCTGCATCTTTTGTATGATAAGTCCAGGCAAGCTGCAACTGACTTACATTGCCTGTATCGATATCCTTGAGTTCTGAATATTGTAACCGTTCTTTACTGCCACCATACACACTCCAATCATGTTCCTTGTTGCTATTTCCGCAGGAAGAAATAATTAGGCTTAATCCTATGAGAAGAAAGACAGTTTTCAGATTGAAAATTTTAAGATTTAGGCGATTTTGCTTCATGGCATATGGAATAAAAATTCACTAAATTCTGGTCAAAAACCAATGATATTTGATGAAATCATGAATATAATTTCTATCAGATCAGTTAAGCAGAATCTTATCGATAAATATAGCGTAAAAAATATCAAACTCATTTAATGCTTACGTCCCATACTTTTGATAAACGTGAATTACCTGCCGGGCCATTTATGGTTAATGTTACCACATAGTGCCCGGGTTTGGTGTAGAAATGAACCGGGTGTTGCTGTTCTGAGCTCTTCCCATCGCCAAAATCCCATTTCCATGAAGACACCTCACCGTAAGATTGATCAATAAAAGAAACCATACGACGCTTCATATCGGTAATTTCAAATGTCCATTGTGCATTTATTGGCTTAAGATAAGGCTTCTCAAGAGGCATCAGTCTGAAAGGAAGTAAAAAGGAGGCATTCCCATACATTTCCCGAACTTTACTTAAATTCCAAAAACCATTATACTTCGGCTTTTTAACATCATCATAATCAAGCACCGCCCAACTGAGTCCGATATCTTTATTCTCAGTCAAAATTGATTCTACTGCTCTTGAGATTCCTTCCGGACCCGCATAATCAAAAGGGGTAATCCAGAATTCGAGAGTTAAACGACCTGACTCTCCCGGCTTGAAATGATAATCATAAGCAGCGTTCGCGTATGGCAACTCTTTAATCCAGGATTGACTACCCCATACCATCGCCCAATCCTTATCTTTTGCGGGAGTGAAAATGTGATAATTTTGCGCATGCACTCCATGGTAAGAAAAATAAGTATCCATGGTGTTCAGACTTTTATTCGGATGAAAGGAATTGATAAAGGGCCCTCCGGATTGATCAGCATCCACCACCACCTCGAATATATCATTATGCAAATCATTTAGAGAAAAGTCCCAATAATTATCATAGGCCTCGTAAAGAAAATACAATCTGTTCATACCTTTCACCCAACCCACTTTCACAGTCACATCCAGATTATTGGGATCTGCAAAACGATGTCTGACGCTATCGTCGCGGTCATCCCACAATTGATCCATACCAATTGTGTATGAGGGGTCTACCATTTTCCAGTCCTCAATTTTCCCATCAATGATAGGAATCCTATCGGCTGGGAACTGAAAGATTTTGAACTGACGCTTATCTTGGGCAGTAGACCTACAGGAAATGGCCAAAAGCGCAAGAAGAATATACCAGGATATAGATGGATAACGCATGCTTAAATATTGTAAAATTTAAGGGATTATCATAAAAAAACCTCGGTTCGATATTAGAAATTATCCTTTTGATGGAACTCCTATTGCTCCGGATGCCTATGATTGGTTTTTGGAAAGCAATACCTGCCTGTTATCGCTTCCTGCAGTCCTTTCCTCCAGAGTATTTCCGGCAAAAAATGGTACCTTATCTCGAATGCTCCATCGCCGGAAGATACCTCCTTCGGCAAGGTTTAGTTTACCCGCTGCTGTGTTGCATCGCAACGGGCAGGCCGGAAATAGAAGCACAGACCCGGGTGGCAGCTCTATCTTTTTTGCACTACTGAACATTCGGATGAGGATTCCATTTCCTGCAAAAAAATAGGGCAGAACACGGGGCAGACTGAGAAAAATAATCAGGTCCCGGCAAGATCTTTTATCAATCTCACCTAAATTAGATTGTTTATATCGGACTCAAGTTAAAATAGTTTCTTCCAATTTTAAAAATTAGCGAACACCAAAATTTAAGAAAACTTAAGTCAAAGAGGGTATTTAAATTTTCAGGTTTCTTTTAGATGATTGATAATCCCGTACTCCAAACCTCTCAACTCAGCCAGACCACGAAGTCTGCCGATTGCCGAATAACCCGGGTTAGTTTTCTTGTGTAAATCATCAAGCATTTGGTGTCCATGATCAGGGCGCATGGGAATAGAAATTTTTCTGGTATGAGAAATCTTGACTATTTGCTTTACCACCGCATACATATCTACATTACCATCCAGATGATTATCTTCAAAGAAATCTCCCCATTCATTTCGCCGGGTACTTCTCAGGTGTATAAAATTAATTCGATCGGCAAATTGATCAACCATTGCCGCCAAATCATTATCTGCTCTCACGCCGAAAGAGCCGGTACAAAAACAGAGTCCATTAGCTAATGAAGGAATAGCAGTAAACAGTGCCCGGATATCTGATGCTGTACTGACAACCCTTGGTAAACCAAGTATTCCATAAGGAGGATCATCGGGGTGAATGACCATATTTACCCCACATTCTTGAGCAACAGGTATGATTTCACTTAAAAAATAAACAAGATTCTTACAGAGACGGTCGGCATCAATACCTTTATATGCATCCAATGCCTGCTGAAATTGTTCGATTGTAAAACTCTCTTCACTACCCGGTAAGCCAGCAATAATATTTCTTGTAAGGAGATGTTTTTCTTCATCGTTCATTCCATTAAAGCGTACACTTGCGCGACTTATTTCTGCCGCCGAATAATCTGAATCTGCACCCGACCTTTTCAATATAAAGAGATCAAAGGCAATGAATGCTGCTTTCTCAAAACGCAACGCTTTCGATCCGTCAGCCATGGTATAGGCCAGGTCTGTCCTGGTCCAATCCAAAACCGGCATGAAATTATAAGTAATACACGTAATACCGCAGGAAGATAAATTCCGAATACTTTGTTTGTAATTATCCATGTATTTAATAAAAGAACCGGTCTGTGTCTTTATATTTTCATGAACAGGAACACTTTCCACTACGGTCCATTCCATTCCGGCATCAGCGATTTCTTTCTGCCTTTTTAAAATATCCTGAACAGGCCAAACCTCTCCATTTGGGATATGATGCAAAGCTGAAACAATCCCCGTACAACCGGCCTGACGAATATCCGACAGGCTTACCGGATCATTCGGACCAAACCAACGCATGGTTTGCTGCATCGCATAGGATCCATCTATCTTATCATTTGTACTCATCTATACTCCGGCAAAAATTGAAAACCCCCCATCCACACAAACCATAGACCCGGTAACAAAATTAGAGGCATCACTCAATAACCAAACCAGTGCTCCCTGCAATTCATCCGGATGACCGAACCGTTTGAAAGGGGTATTTCTAATAACCTTTTCTCCCCTGTCGGTGAATGTTCCATCAGGTTTTGTCAGTAAATTTCTGTTTTGTTCGGTCAGGAAGAAGCCCGGTGCGAGCGCGTTCATCCGTATACGATCACCATAACGATTTGCCAATTCAACTGCGAACCATTGGTTATAACAATCCACCGCTGCCTTTCCCATATTATAACCCAAAACCCGGGTAATGGCACGCTTAGAATTCATAGATGAAATATTGACAATACTTCCCTTCTCTACTGTATTCACCATGGCCTCACCAAATATTTGCGTTGGGATCAGCGTTCCCCAGGTGTTCAGATCCATTACCCTTTTCATCCCTTCCAGATTCATTTTAAAAATATCATCCTCCGGTAAAAGAACACCATGAGGCTGATTACCTCCGGCTCCATTCACCAAGCCATCAATGCGCCCGAAGGTATCCAAAACCTTGTTTTTGGCATCAATCAACTGAGTCTCATCCATGGCATCAGCAATAAGAGCTATAGCGCGGCCACCATTCTTATTAATTGCATCAGCCCGTTCATTCGCTACCTCTTTGTTACGGCCTAAAATCCCGACAGCACCCCCTGCCTTTACAATTCCATTAATAAATGAATTGCCAAGAATACCTGTGCCTCCTGTTACTACGACTACTTTTCCTGCTAGTGAGAATTCTTCCATTTTTATTGCTTGTTTGTTGTTTCTTGTCTGTAATATTCTAAAATATTAAATGACTTGGTAATAATTAATATCATTGAGCACAAAATTCAATGTACTAGGATTCATTCCTGATAAAGGATTCCCGAAATCCTCCCCCTGCGATCGCTCAAAACTTACCCGCCCCCTCCAAAGGGGGAAAATAATCCTGGTTCATTGTCTATTATTGCTCAAAAACAGCAAATTTTAAATGAACCAGGATTTATCTTAATACTTAATACTTAATTAACCTTAATCAATCCCTCTCCCGCCTGCACTTCCAGTGATAGCTGCTTTTTAACAGGATCATAACTAAAATTACGGATTGCCTTACCATTCAAAAGTACAGATTTTGGTTTTGATGAGGCAGAAATACTTAATTTTGCTTCTTTTCCAACAGCATATTTAATACCCTCTGCCGACCATTCAAAAGTTAAAACTTCGGATGAATAGAGTGTTTTTGAGGCATTTATATTGCTGAAACTTGTTCCCATGGCAACAAAATCTCTGTCGGCACTCCAGGTCATGGATGCGGCATCAGTTTCTCTTCCATCGGTTTGATAAATTTTACCCGGTTTGGTACTAAAAGCAAACTTCTTGCCTGAGGCCACACCACTCACAAACCCATTCCCTCTTTCGGTAATTACTTCGGAAACACCGTTACTTCCATCAGTGGTAATTAAGTTAGCCATAACCAATGGCTCTCTATTTTGAGAGCTGGCAGAAACCTTTAACATTCCTTCTTTCTTCAAATGGCGAACACGCTGGAGGGTATACAAATAGTGTGGCGTTTCTTCTGCCTCGGCCTCAACAACCTGAGGTGCAAGATGCATGAAATTGAGTGTCACACCTCCCTTAGTGATATTAGAAACATCCTTACCTGCCTTAATATGCTCCAGTTCTGCGGTCTGATAAAGTAATGTTACTTTCGCGTCCTTTTCTGAAGGAATAGCAGTATCGAGCATCAACAAGGTACGTGGTTTAATAAACAATACATTTCTGCTCAGATCTTTCACTTTATCAAAATAAATTCGTCCGATATTACCCGAAGAAAAGGCAGCATCCTTTCCATCGAGAAAATTAGCAATGTAGGCATGATCGTCAAAACCGGGTGCGTGGTAAAGATGATCCCCTGTTCGCTGGCTCTGTTCATTTCCATCGATCAGAATGGTAGAATGAGCTACCGGTTGAATCAATTTGGACTGATAAATCGGATCATCATAATAAGTAGAGTTTTTGAGGTGACGCTCCTCAATGAAAAGAACACCCTTATCGGCTAACCAGATACTTCCCTGATCGATGTGCTGATGGTTATAGAACCCGCCGGTACGCATTACGAACGAAAAATCATCTTTCTCCCAGCCGTTCTTAAATACTGTTGTTCCCACCTCACGGAAAACCTTAACCGGATTCTCATCGAATGGACTGTCCTCCGGAATTCCTTTGGTATTGAAAATAACATCCTCATAACTCTCTTCCTTCTTCATGAAGTTATAGAACCAGCTCAATCGAGGTTCCCTTCTTTTCTCAAGCAAGAAACTCCAAAATGTTGCAGGTCCCATCTGACCACCGGAATCACCGTATTCAAACCATAGTTTGTCTTTAATTAACCCACCCCAAATAAATTCATTATAGCTTCCAACCAACGGAGCTGTTAAATCCACTTTAAAAACATTGTCTAAGGAGGGCAAACTATAAGCCATGTTTGAGAAAGAATAGCTGTTATAACCATATCCCTCGCCCCATGCACCATCTTTTTGATCGACCACACGATTAATGAATTTATAGTACTTTATGATGGCTCCTGTAAAATAAGGTTCCAAATTTTCGGTATCTGCACCGTCAGCATATACTGCAGCCATATTCATTAAAGAACCCCCGAGAATCATGGCGAGCCAGTTTGATGTAGCCGCGGTAATATCATCATTGTACACATAGGTTCGGTGGGCACCATCAACAATATTAGCCATGATGGCCTTACGGATTTGTTTACTTTCATCTGCACTCATCAGATCATAGGTAAAATCATACGCTTCAGCGACACGATGAGCCCAACTGCCTGTACGGTGCTCGCTATACCTTCCGCGATTGGTTTGCCATGGATGAGTCCAGTTTGGCCAGGATGCCAGCTTTAGTAAAACCTCCTTCACATAATTTCCGGCCTCAGAATCACCATGAAAGGCATAGGCTCTGGCATTCAACCTAAGGGCCTCGCCGGTATGATAAATTCTATCCCCCCAGGCATTCCAGGTAGGTAGCCAGTCTTCCTTTGGAAACTGATCCAGATCAAAAATCAAAGTATTGACAGGAATTTTCTCTCTTTGCACTTTTGCATTTTTCTGAATATTATCATAAACTTTAGCAAATTCAGGCTGTTTGATTTTAGCATCAAGCAATTTCTTTTTATCCTCATCAAACATTAATCTCGGGTGTTTACCCGCCATGTTTGACGGCGCAATATGAATGGTAAATTCAGTGCTTGCAATATCAGCGGTGCCGTTATTCGCTTTCAGCCTGGCCAGGTAAAGGCCTACAGGAAAACTAAGCTTCAAAGGTTTTAAACTCCAGTCAGAGCCATTTTTAATCAGATCTGTCTTGAAAAAAGATTGACCATGATCTGCAAAGGAAACAATCTCCAAACTCACCTTTTTGGCATCCAGAGGCCAGGTACCATTCAATAAGAAATCCTCGCCTGAGAAGTAATGCTTTTTGGGGATGTACTGAGCATATTCCGGTAATTTATGCATTTCAGGGGTGTTAAAACGAAAGGCAGTTTCGCGGGCTCCTGAGAAGTTAATATCATCAATCCCAAAATAAATGGGCATTGCCGGATCAGCCATTGGAAACTTAGCTATAAACGCCAAAGCATAAATCCGCACTTTATCTCTGCCGGAAATTTTTGGATTTGCTTTTTGCAGCTCCTCGAAGCTGAGCGATGCATTCACCCATTTATTCCGATCCGGATTGTTTAAAGTATATTCCAGCTTGCCCAGATTTCCGGCAGCAAACCTAATTTTATAGTATTCTGATGGGGTATTGGATTTAAGGTAGAATCTAAAATTCAGTTTGGCACCAGGAATAAGATACATATCCAGGAGCTTTTGGGCACCGGCATAGGCGTCTACATTAGTAAAAGCAGTAACTTTTTGAACAACAGAAATGTTAGGATCTCCGGAAACCATCTCATTGGGTCTGAAATCCTGATTGTAAGCAATATCCTGCCAATGCGGATAAGATGCCCAGGCTCCCAGTTCTCTGTCTTCAAAATTCTCTGAATATGACCAGGGTTCAATGGCCACAGGCTGGTGCACGGGTTGAGCCAGTACCGGCGCTGCCGCAAGACTTAATAAATACAATAGTTTTTTCATCGATTTTTATTTGTGTTAAAAGGTAGTTCAGACAGGCAGTCAGGCGTAATTATCACGACCCCCTTGCGCCGATAGTCCAAACCTGACCTATACTGGTTGCATCAATAGTATTAATTAAAATTCATCAAAGGCAGGAATTTGGAAATTAGATGCTCCATCTACGCAACTGATAGCCGCGGAATGCATAAAATATCAGGTAAAGATAGCAGGGCATTAATACCCAATAGGCGTTACGGGCATCCCATACATCCACGAAATAACCATAGATCAATGGAAGGATTGCGTTACCTGCCAGTCCCATAACCATAAGGGAGGCACCTACCTTGGTGAATCTTCCCAAGCCGTGAAGTGCCAATGGCCAAACACCGGCCCATACCAGAGAATTGGCTAAACCGAGCATGACCACAAACCAAAGTGAAATATCATTGGTGTGACCGAGGAAGGTAACATCTCCTTTTGCATAAATTATCAGGAGAGTGAGAATGGCTCCAAACACGGTACTGGCTTTTAAGGCAGTTAGCTGAGACATGAACTTGGGAATGAAGAAAATACCAACAAAATAAGCACAGATTTGAGCCGTTAGGGTATAGGATGGAAAAACCTTTGCTTCAATCAGATTCAAATTCATGGTTGCAGCATAACTAATCACCGTATCAATTGAAATCACTTGTGTTCCTACATGTAGAAATATAGCAAAAGCACCCAGCACCAAATGCGGGAATTGCACCACACTGGTTTTAGTTGAATTAGCTTGTGCCAATTCTTCACTTTCATGTTCAGTATCAATCTCCGGAAGTGGTGAAAAGCGGATGAATAAGCCAATTAGGAATAAAAAAGTACCCACACAGGCATAGGGAACGATAACCCGTTGAATAAGCTCATGTAATACCGTATTTTTTTGATCAGGAGTCATGGTATCCAGGCTATCCAGCATTCCACTGTCGGTGGCTCTGAAAATTACCGCGGCAAATAACAATGGCGCCAAGATTCCCGCTCCTTTATTACAGATTCCCATGATGCTGAAGCGTTGGGCAGCACGCTCGGTGGGGCCTAAAATGGTGATGTAAGGATTTGCTGCAGATTGAAGTAAGGCAAGTCCGGCTCCTATTGAAAATAAGCCCAATAAAAATAATTCATACGTGAACGTTATTGCTGCAGGAACAAACAAAAAGGCACCTGTTGACATCACCCAGAAACCAATCATCATTCCTTTCTTGAAGCCCACTCTTTTGAGAAGATAAGATGCCGGAACGGAAAATAACAAATAGGAAATGTAGAATGCAAAAGTTA
>VGGW01000022.1 GCA_016868395.1 Bacteroidota bacterium
ATTGTGGGAGAAATAACGCCTTCAACCCTCCTTAAACGTAATTCCTTCCTGATTTGGCGGGGAGGCAAACCTGCTGATTTTGAACTGACCCTGGAATTTAAAATCACAGCTGCTGGTAATAGCGGCATTAATTATCGAAGTGAAGAACTCATGGATATCCCCTTTGCTTTGAAAGGCTATCAGCTTGATATTGATGGAGCCAATCGCTATACGGGTCAAAATTATGAGGAAAGAGGAAGAACTACTCTGGCTTACCGAGGGCAAAAAACAATCATAAAAGCTCAGAAGACCATGGATCCCAGTGTAACACTTCAATCCAAGATTAAAAATAATGCATGGACCGATTTGGTCGTGAGCAGATCATTGGGAGGGTCGGATGCATTACTGCAAAAGATAAAAAGTGAAGACTGGAATACCTGTCGCCTGATTGCAAAAGGCAACCGTCTTCAACATTATGTTAATGGCGTATTGATGAGTGATGTAACCGATCAGGATCAAATAAATGGAAAATCGAAGGGCTTGTTAGGGATGCAGGTACATGTTGGTCCTCCAATGAAGGTAGAATATCGAAAGATCATGATTAAACAGTAATTCTGCTTGCCTGAAAAATACCGGAAAATATAATCATCATGTTTGAACACTAACTTGAATTGATAAAAAATGACCATGATAGTCCGGCCTGCCCATTGGTGCCGGGATTCGCTTGGTGTAACAAAAATAAATTGATCATCCGATGAAAAAGATACGGTATTCATTTCTATTCACTTTATTGGTGATTTCAGCCTTAATGCTGATCAAGGCTTGTACTTCCGCAATCTCAAGGCAGGTAAATGATCTTACAGACACCTTGCTCACTGAGGATCAAAAGCACTTATCTTCAAATTCTTTGAAGGGCCTCGTCATTACTGCCGGCTTGAAAATTCAAACAATGGCTACCGAGCCAACCTTAATTAATCCAACAAATATTGATGTTGATGAAAAAGGTAGAGTTTGGGTAACTGAAGCTTACAATTATCGGTTCAAGATTAATAACAATAAGCCCAAAATTGAAGGTGACCGGATTTTGATTCTGGAAGACCGCGATGGTGACGGCAGCCTTGAAACGAGTAAGCTTTTTTACCAGGGGCCTGAGATAAATGCTCCATTGGGCATATCGGTTTTAGGGAATCGGGTTATCATATCACAAAGTCCTTATGTATGGGTATTTTTTGATGATGACGGTGATGACAAGGCAGACCGCAAGGAGGTACTTTTCCGAGGTATAGGGGGTGAACAGCATGATCATGGAATGCACTCCTTTACTTTTGGACCTGATGGTAAACTGTATTTTAATTTTGGCAATAGTGGTCAAACACTGAAAGATAAAAACAATCAGGTTGTACTGGATCAGGATGGGGATGAAATTGGTCCCGGAAAGTATCGTGAAGGAATGGTATTCCGTTCCGATCCGGATGGTTCTAATGTGGAGTGCCTGGGGCATAATTTCAGAAATAATTTTGAATTGGCTGTGGATAGTTATGGTACGATCTGGCAAAGTGATAATGATGATGATGGCAACCGGGGCGTGCGAATTAACTATGTCATGGAATATGGTAATTACGGGTACAAGGATGAAATGACCGGTGCCGGCTGGCAGGCCAAGAGAACGAATTGGGAAGATTCTATCCCCCTACGCCATTGGCATCTGAACGATCCGGGTGTAGTGCCAAATTTGTTACAAACGGGTGCAGGATCACCGACGGGGATTTTACTTTATGAGGGCACATTGCTTCCTGAGGTCTTTCAAAATCAAATCATTCACGCCGATCCGGGTCCAAATGTGGTTCGGTCATATCCTGTAACCAAAGATAATGCCGGTTATTCAGCTAAAATTGTCAACATTTTAAAAGGAGAAAATGACCAATGGTTCCGTCCTTCGGATGTATCTATTGCTCCCGACGGTTCCTTGATCGTTGCAGATTGGTATGATCCCGGCGTCGGAGGCCATCGGGTTGGAGATTTACAGAGGGGCCGTATTTATCGAATAGCTCCTGATGTTTCCCGCTATAACCTATCAAAGGAAGACTATGATACACCTGCCGGAGCTATCAAGGCATTGCAAAACCCAAATCTTGCCGTCAGAAGACATGCTTGGCTGGCCTTACATAAAATGGGGAAAAGGGCTGTACCGGAACTTGAAAAGTTATGGCGAAAAGCTTCAAATCCCAGAATGCGTGCCCGAGCATTTTGGGTACTGGTAAAAATGCCAAAGGGCGAAAAGTACATCAATGAAGCCATCAAGGATTCAAATCCGGATATCCGGATAACTGCCTTGAGAGCGGCCAGACAAATAAAATCAAATCTTATCCCGCTTGTTCAGAAATTAGCGGAAGACCGCGACCCTCAAGTCAGAAGAGAATGCTTTATTTCGCTCAGGCACAATAAATCGGCGGAAGCCGCAGGTTTATGGGCTTTACTTGCCAATCAGTATGACGGTAAAGATAGGTGGTATCTGGAAGCCATGGGAATTGGTGCTGATAGGCAGTGGGATCGTTTTTTTGAAGCCTACCTGCAAATCAATAAAAATCCATTAAGCAGTGCTGCAGGTAGAGATATTATTTGGCGTGCACGTACTGAAATTGCACTTCCTTTTCTTGCAAATCTCGCTTCGGATAGTCAATCTGACCTCAAATCCAGGTTAAGGTATTTCCGTGCTTTCGACTTTCATAGCAGTCAGGCAAAAGCCAAAGTTCTTTTGAAAATGATGGAGGATAATCACTCCGGAAATATCGAATACAATAGATTGGTATTGAGTCATCTTGAAAGTAAGGATGTTCTCCAGTCGCCCGCTGCTAAAAAAAATCTAATGTCAGTCGTCGGTTCTATCCCGAAACATTCTGACTATCTTGATTTAGTGAGACAGTATAAACTACAGGGCGAAAATTTAAATCTTTTAGATTTGGCCATCGCTAAAGCTAATGATCCTGTTGGTATTGATGCCTCAAGATTATTGCTGGAGTTGAAAGGCATTCCTCTAATCCATGAGGTGCTCAAGAGTACCGATTTAAACCGTATTTATTCCATGCTCACGGCAATCGGTGGAATAGGAAATACAGAATCCCTCGGTATTTTAGAGCAGATTAGTTTATCAGCTACGGAGAAGATAGAAGTTCGTAAAAAGGCTGCTGAGATGATTGGAAAGAGTCGTATGGGGGAAGATCGGGCTTTGGATCTGTTGCGAACTAAAAAGGTATCAGCTGAACTTATCCCTAGCTTTGTTGCAGGACTTAAGGATAGCCGAAGGAAAGCCATTTATGATGAATCCCTGACCTTTCTTTCAGTTCCGGAAAAAAATCTTAAACCTAAGCAAACTGTTTCGCTGAATGAATTATTGGCTTTAACCGGGAACTCAAAAAATGGTGCTGCGGTCTTTAAAAGATCTTGTAATGTTTGCCATCAGGTGAACCAAGACGGTTATGATCTTGGCCCTAAACTCACTGAAATTGGTTCTAAACTTCCAAAGGAAGGATTATTTGATGCCATTGTAAATCCTTCTGCAGGCATAAGCTTTGGATTTGAAGGCTGGCAAATCGATATGAAAGATGGTTCCAGTCTAATCGGTATTATCTCCAGCAGAACCCAAACCGAAATAGATATTAAATTCCCCGGAGGAATGAATCAAAAAATCAATATGGCCAGTATAAAGTCAATTCAAGTTATGAAAGAATCAATAATGCCTGAAGGTTTGCATGAAACCATGTCTAAGCAGGAGTTGGCAGATATAATTCAATTTATGAGTACTTTGAAGAAAAAAGGATGAAATCATTTCCATTGAAACAAAATTGCTATTCAGGGTTTCATGAATTTTTAATTTGAAATAAACGAAAGAAAATGAGTAATTTCCATTTCAATAATTCATCCCCGATATTTAATTATTCATAGTTTTTCACATTAATAATATTACAGAATACAAAAATGAAATTTGGCATTAATACCTTCCTTTTTACTTCTCCATTTACCAATGAGAGTGTAGATTTATTTCCAAAATTTAAAGCATGGGGATTTGACTCCGTAGAGATTGCCATTGAAGATCCGTCCCATATAGATCCTTCTGTTATCAGAAGGGCATTGGATGAATCAGGGTTAAAATGTGGCTCAATTTGCGCGGCTATGGGCCCCGGGCGTGACCTCAGAGGGAGCTTAGAGGATCAAGAAACGGCAATAAACTATATAAAAAGTATTCTAGATATGATGCCTGTGCTGGGTTGTGGTATTCTAATCGGGCCACTTTACTCGGCGGTTGGTCGTGCTGAACTGGTAAGTAAGGAAGATTATGCCAGGCAATGGGAAACTGTAGCTAAGCATTTGAAAATGCTGGCTGATTATGCCGATAAATTAGGTCTTAAACTGGCTATTGAGCCATTGAACAGATATGAAACTGATTTTATCAATATTTGTGAACAGGGTTTAAAAATGGTTAATCAGGTCAATAGCAAAGCCTTAACGCTTCAACTGGATACCTATCACATGAATATTGAAGAAAAAGATCCTTATCAAGCTATTCTAAATGCCGGGAGTAAATTGGGACATTTCCATGCCTGTGGTTCAGATCGCGGAACACCGGGTGGGGATCAGATTAATTGGGAACGGATCAGCTCAGCCCTGCATCAAATTAATTATGATGGGGAAGTGGTTATCGAATCTTTCATTCCGGATATTGAAATGATTGCCAGAGCTGCATCCATTTGGCGCCAGTTTGAACCTTCGCAGGAAGATATTGCCATCAAAGGTTTAAAGTTTTTAAAATCGCGTTTGGTTAAATAGTTCAACATTAAAAAACTTAATCATCAATAGGACATAGTTTACAAAGCTTAGTATTCAATAATTATCTAAATAAAAAATTCTGTTATGGATTCACGGCGTAATTTTTTACAAGCAATGGGTGCTTCATTCCTTGCTTTATCGATACCGAAAACCGGCTTTGGGAGTATAGATGATTTCTACAATAAGCCTTATGATGGACCGGTTCTTCGGGTTGCAATTATGGGTTTGGGGGGTTACGGAACCAGGGTGGCTGAAGCCATGAGAGACTGTAAAATGGCAAAATTAGTAGGGCTCATTAGTGGAACCCCTTCCAAAATAACTGCCTGGCAGAGCAAGTACGATATTCCTGCCGGCAATTGTTACAACTATGAGAATTTCGATTCCATTAAGGATAATCCATCTATTGATGCGGTCTATGTCATTACTCCAAATTCCTTACATCACGGTCAGGTAATACGTTTAGCTAAAGCCGGCAAGCATGTTATTTGCGAGAAGCCAATGGCTCTGAATGCAAAGCAAGGACAAGAAATGATCGACGCCTGCAAGAAAGCCAATGTCAAATTACTCGTAGGATACCGGATGCATTTTGAGCCTAAAACCTTAGAAATAGTTAGAATGCGCAAAGCAGGGGAGATGGGGAATGTGATGTTTTTTCAGGGCTTATCCGGATTCAAAATTGGTGATCCTACTCAATGGCGATTGAACAAGGAACTTGCAGGTGGCGGTTCACTGATGGATATTGGGATCTATGCAATTAATGGCGCACGCTACATGGTTGGTGAGGAGCCGATTTGGGTTACTGCTCAGGAAACCAAAACCAATCCCGAAAAATTCAAAGAGGGTGTAGATGAAACCATTCAATTTCAATTAGGGTTTCCCAGTGGAGCAGTAGCCTCTTGTTTATCAAGTTACAATATTAGTTATCTTGATCGCTTTTTCTTGAGTGCCGAAAAGGGATTTGCCGATTTACAACCATCAACCGGTTATGGTCCTATCAAGGGGCGAACAAATAAAGGCGAATTAACTCAGGCACATATTACCCATCAAACCGTTCAAATGGAGAAAATGGCAGCCATCATCTTGGCAGGAGAAGCCGCTCCTATACCCGTAGACGGGGAGGAAGGTTTGAAAGACCTCAAGATAATTGATGCAATCTATTTAGCTGTTAAGTCCGGTAAAAAAATAAGCTTGAAATTATAAGTAACTTCCTCATAAACCAATAATTAAGTTCTAAAACCCGATATGACTATCAATAAAGTAAAGAATTTCAAATTATTACTGACTATTATTTCGATAATTGCTTTGGCATCAAGTGCCTTCAAACTTTCGCAAACAGATTTAGGGGTCTTGAAGCTTAAAAAGGGCGATCACATCATTTTAATTGGGAATAATCTTGGCTCAAGGATGATGAATTATGGGTACTTTGAAACTGAGATGCAGCTTCGTTATCCCGATAGTATGCTCTATATCAGGAACATGTGCGATGGGGGAGATACACCGGGTTTCAGAGCTCATTCCGGACGTAAATTGCCTTGGGCTTTTCCGGGTGCCGAAAAATTTCAGACCGAGTTGGCAAGAAATTCGAATAGTGAAGGTTTTTTTGATAGCCCTGATACCTGGATAACGAATCATAAGGCGGATATAATTGTTGCTTTTTTTGGATATAATGAGTCATTTCAGGGTCAGGAAGGTCTTGAAAATTATAAAGCTGAACTGGAAGCTTTCATAGTTCACACTTTAAAGCAAAAGTATAATGGAGCAACAGCTCCTCAACTTGCACTGGTATCACCAATTGCTTTTGAAGATCTCTCAAGTAAATACGACTTGCCAAATGGCAAAACTGAAAATAATAACCTGGAGCTGTACTCGGAGGCAATGAAGGAAATTGCCGCTAAACATAAGGTTCATTTTTTAGATGTCTTCACGCCAAGCAAGAACTGGTATGAGACTAATGATGAACAGATGACTATTGATGGTTCACAGTTTACCGAAGCATCCTATGCTAAATTCGCACCCCTCCTAGCTGACGGCCTTTTTGGTAAAACAGGGATCAAGCCTAATGTAGACCGTCATCGGGAATTGGTCCGTGCGGCGGTTCAGGAAAAAAACGGGATGTGGCATAACGATTATAAAATTCCGAACGGTGTGCATGTTTTTGGGCGAAGATATAATCCATTCGGTCAGGACAATTACCCCTCAGAAATAAAAAAAATAAGGGAGATGACAGCCATCCGAGATCAAGCCATTTGGCTGGCATTAAAGGGAGAAAAAATGGATTTGGATGCTGCCGACCTTAAAACCACAGTACTACCAAAGATTGGAACAAATTATAATCCCGATAAAAATGGAAGTTTAAAATACCTATATGGTGAAGAGTCATTAGCCAAGTTTAAACTACCCCCGGGATACAAAATCAGTTTGTTTGCTTCTGAGGTCGAATTTAAAGACCTGGAGAATCCGGTTCAGTTATCCTTTGATAATAAAGGCAGACTTTGGGTTGCTACCATGCCTACCTATCCACATTGGCAACCCGGCGATAAAAAACCAGATGATAAAATTATTATTCTTGAGGATACCAATGGGGATGGTAAGGCCGACAAACAAACTACTTTTTTGGAAGGTATTCATTTGCCGGTAGGCTTTGAAATTGCTCCTGAAGGGGTTTATGTTTCTCAGGGGACCAATTTGACACTCTATAAAGATAGCAATGGCGACAGTAAAGCTGATTCTAAAGAAATCTTGCTGAGTGGTTTTGATGATCATGATACCCACCACGCTCATCATGCCTATACCGCTGATCCTTCAGGTGCTATTTTCATAGGAGAAGGAGTCTTTTTGCACACAAATGTGGAGACCTCGTATGGCCCGGTACGCGCTACCAATGGCGGTTTTTATCGATATAATCCTGTGAGGCATCATCTTGAGAGAACGGCTCAACTTTCAATACCAAATCCATGGGGAATTGCATTTGATGATTGGGGGCAAAACTTTTTTGCTGAAACGTCTGGTCCGGATGTGCTTTGGATGATGCCGGGTTCTGTCAAGCCAAGATATGGGGTAGCAACACATAAATCGAGTAATCTGATTGAAGATAAACACCGAGTTCGTCCTACTTCCGGGCTTGAATTTATTTCGAGTCGTCATTTTCCTGATGAAGTACAGGGAGATATGTTGATCAACAATACCATCGGTTTCCTCGGGACAAAAGCACACATTATGCAGGAAAAGGGAACGGGTTATGCCACTAAACATCGTCAAGATTTGTTGGTATCGGAAGATAGGAATTTCCGACCGGTTGATCTGGAGTTTGCACCTGATGGCTCACTTTATATTGTAGATTGGCATAATGTGTTAATTGGCCACATGCAGCATAATGTTCGAGATCCATTGCGCGATCACTCCCATGGCAGAATATATCGGATCACCTATCCATCAAGGCCATTGGTTAAACCGGCAAAGATTGATGGTGCCAGTATTGAACAACTGTTGAACAATCTTAAATTACCCGAATTCCGTACTCGATATCGTACCCGTAGGGAGCTTAGAGGCCGCCCGGTAAACCAAGTACTAACCCAGATCAATAGCTGGACTTCTAAACTTGACAAGAATGATCCGCGGTACGAGCATCATTTATTAGAGGCGCTTTGGGTAAGTTGGGGCTTAGATAAAGTAGATCAGAAACTACTCCGACAGTTACTTGAAGCAAAAGACCATCGTGCACGCGCCGCTGCTGTTCGCGTTTTAAGGTATACGGGGCATCAGGTTGCTGATCAGGTAAATTTGCTCATGAAGGCAGCTGCCGATAATCATGGCCGGGTTAGGTTAGAAGCAATCGTGAGCGCCTCATGGCTAGACAAAGCAAAAGGTTTACCCGTGGTCATGGAAGCCGGTAAGAAACCGCTCGACGAATGGATGATTCCTGCATACGAAACCGCCATTGCTCATCTCAATGGTTATGAGCGGATAGTTAAAAAAGAAGAACCTGTATTAACCGACCTGAAGGGGGCTGAACGTGATCTTTTTGTTAAAGGGAAAGCGATTTATGCTCGCGATGGCTTTTGTAATACGTGTCACCAAAGTGATGGGAAGGGCCTTGAAAGCTCAGGCTTTCCACCACTTGCAGGCACCAAATGGGTTACCGGAAGTGAGGAGAGATTAATCAAACTCGTACTGAAAGGATTGTATGGTCCAATCGAAGTACTGGAAAAGAAATATCCCCGACAGGTTCCCATGACTCCATTTGCAGGAATGCTCAATGATGATGAAGTTGCGGCAGTTTTAACTTATGTGCGAAATTCATTTGGGAACAAAGCCTCAGCAATCAGTTCGGAAAAAGTAAAATTAACGAGAGCCGCAATTAAAGATAAATCAGGATTTTATTCGCCTGAAGAATTGTTAAAGCAGCATCCCTTAGAGAAATAACCCATAAAGAAAATTACTACATGAACAAGCTAACTTACCGATCGCTGTGGATCATTTTGATCACTCTTACAAATACAGTTTTTACTTTTGCCCAAAAAAATCCGCAATGGATTGTTTATCAAGGAAGCGAGGGGGCCGGAAAAGGTAAGCATATTGTATTTGTGAGTGGAGATGAAGAATATCGTTCGGAAGAAGGCCTGCCTATGATGGCCAAAATTTTAGCAGAGCGACATGGTTTTAAGTGCACCGTTCTCTTTGCTCTTGACCCTAAAACAAATACAATTGACCCAGATAATCAGACCAATATACCCGGTCTTGAACAATTAAAAACTGCGGACCTTATGTTTATGTTTTTGAGGTTCAGAGAATTGCCGGATGAACAGATGAAGCACATTATAGATTATACAAATTCCGGAAAGCCGATAGTAGCTTTACGAACTTCTACGCATGCCTTTAGCTATTCTCGAAATAAACAAAATCCTTATGCCAAATACAGCTACAATAGTAAGATAAAAGGATGGGAAGGCGGATACGGAAAGCAGGTATTTGGTGAAACCTGGATCAATCATCACGGAATCCATGCCAAAGAGGGTACACGTGCACTTGCGAATGGATTGCAGAAGAATCATCCAATTTTACGAGGAGTTAAGGATATTTGGGCTCCAACCGATGTTTATGGTATTTTGGGACTTCCATCTGATGCTGAGGTGCTGATGTTTGGGCAAACTACCCTGGGGATGACGGCCTCCTCTCCATTGAGTTATGAAAAATCAATCATGCCTGTAGCCTGGATTCGAAGTTACAGTGCCTTAAATGGTAAAAAATCAAGGATATTTACCACCACCCTGGGTGCATCTATTGACTTGATTAGCGAAGACCTCCGCAGGTTGCTGGTTAATGCTTGTTATTGGGCTGTAAATTTGGAAAGTCAAATTCCTGAACAAGCTGATGTTCAGTATGTTGGGGAGTACCAACCAACCATGTTCGGATTTGGGAAATATCAAAGGGGATTAAGTCCCTCCACTTTTGAATGGAATAAATAATATGAAATTCTTGCAAGAATCAAATCTCTGTTACAACACCCATTGCACAGAACTTTTCAATGCGTTCATGGATTACCTCATTGATATCCCGACTAAGTAATAGCTTGAGGTCCACTGTAATTTTTTCTTGAATGGTTTTAGCCATCTCTTCGGGATTATGATGTGCACCTCCCAAAGGCTCCTTGATTATGCCATCAATGAGTTTATTTTTATGCATATCATCTGCCGTTAGTTTCAGGCAATCTGCGGCTTTCTCTTTGAAATCCCAGCTTCTCCATAAGATAGAAGAACAAGATTCTGGTGAGATTACTGAATACCAGGTATGTTCAAGCATATAAACCCGGTCTCCAATTCCTATACCCAGTGCTCCACCGGATGCACCCTCACCCACAATAAAACATAAAATAGGTACCTTTAGAACAGACATTTCAAGGAGGTTTCTGGCAATGGCTTCACCTTGGCCACGTTCTTCTGCCTCAAGTCCAGGATAGGCCCCGGGAGTGTCTATGAACGTAACTACGGGTTTGTTGAATTTTTCTGCCAATTTCATCAATCGGAGAGCTTTGCGATAGCCCTCCGGATTCGCCATTCCAAAGTTGCGGTATTGTCGCATCTTAGTATTTACACCTTTCTGATGACCAATAATCATGACCGTCTGACCTCCAATACTTCCAAAACCACCAACTATAGCCTTATCATCTTTAACGGTCCGGTCACCATGCATCTCGATGAAATCATCACATATCATCTCAATATAAGATAAGGTGTAAGGCCTTTCAGGATGTCTGGATATTTGCACATTTTGCCATCCGCTAAGGTTCGAGTGAATTTGATGTCTGGTAGCTTCAATTTTAAGCTCTAACTCCACAAGGGTAGCAGACATGTCTACCTTAGTTTTTTCAGCAACTTGTTTAACCTTTTCAACCTGCAATTGCAGATCTAAGATAGGTTTTTCAAAATCGAATGTAGTACTACTCATAGCTCATTTAATAGACCCGGCTAAATTAGGAAATTAATACCATCGTCAATCAATCTAATTTTGGAAATTGGCAAATCTGAATTTACAGAAATTTTGATGAATATGTAAAAGAATCATAGATTAAGGTTCTTTAACTTTTCCTTGGCTTCATCCCATGTATTAGCTGTTTTCATCCGGATCCCCGCATTATTGATGAGCTCCTGTAAATTAGTTAAAGCCTCAAAAACTGCTTTATCTTGTACACCTTCTTGCTTAAAGCGGATTAAATCCAGCATGATAGCCTTGATGTTTCCGGTTTCATCTGTTATAAAATTAACTCCCTCTATCATTAATTCCTTATTTTTTATAAAAGCCTCATAAGTTCCACCACGGTGGAGAGAATTGAAATACAAAGATAATTGAATCTGATGATAAAGGCTTCGCCCGGTAAAGGTATTTAGGTTTTGAAAATCAAGGAGTTTTTTATTTGAAATCATTCTTTAAGCTAAAAGGAATGGAATAAGCCGGTTTAAAGGTTAGCCGAAACTCAATTGATTTAGTACTCAGGAGCAAATTGATTTATAATGGCAACGGCATTTAGTATATTCTGTCTTTCAGAAATGCCATAACAAGCCTCTAGGTAATATTCCGGACTATAATAAGAAAGAACCTTCATTTGACTTGCAGAAAGGATAGTAAATTCATAAGTATGAGAATCATAGATCTCATATTTTTTGGCACAAAAGTTTGGAATATCACGCTCATTTCTAATTTTTTCCAAATCATTTTGCCGGAAGGTTCGCCATATTTGATCGAGAGAATATTTTGAAAGATTCAATTTTTTGAGCATGTCTCTGGAATACCGATAGGCTTTAATCTCTTCGCCTTTAACAGTCAGAACAAAATATTTTGATTCTGAAGAAGCAGTTGATTCAAAATAGCTGCGGTATGCAAAGACAAAATCATTCTTTGAATGGAGCTTACGCATAAAGGGCCTGACCCTCGATTCATCATAGGCTATCCCGTTCTCCAATTTGTTCAGAACCTGAGAAAATACCGGAAGGAACAGTAAGGAAAAAGAAAGTGTTAAATAAATTCTCAAACTCTTTAAAGAAATTCGGTTTAAAATTACTAATTAACCTGCGTTCGATATAAACTATCTAAAAATTAAGATTTAACCACCTAAGTTCAATTTATAATGTTTTAAAGCAAACATACCGACTAGATTGAAGGGCTGCTTCAAGGCTAGTTGTTTCTAAAAGCCAGCTTAGAAACTATAAAATGCGATCTTTCCCCTATTACCGGTAGGCAGTTAGTCGTTTTTTTTTTCTTAGAAAACTAGGTCGAGTTCCGCTCAATTAATGTCCAAGTGAAAAGGCCTCAATAATCCTTCTAATCTGTTATTTTTTCTCAGATTGAAATAAAACCCCTGAAATTATCCGGCAAGTCCTTTGATCAGAAAGAACCCTAAATTAACGTGAGATTGAAGGTAAATCTTGCCTGAGTCTAATTATTTTTATCCGTTTTCGGAAAGCAGGGTCTGTTACTTATGGCTTACTTCAGTCCCGTGTTCTGCCCTATTTTTTTGCTGAAAATGGAATCATTATCATGAGAATCAGGATGGCAAAAAAGATAGAGCTGCCACCCGGGTTTGTTTCACAGGGCCTGTGGTTCTATTACCGGACTGCCCCTCCCGATGAAAAATAGCAGCAGGTAAACTAAACTCTGCCGAAGGATTATCTTCCGCCAACGAATGATCTGAAATCAAGTAGCATTTCTTGCCGGAATTACTCCGGAGTAAAGGACTAAACGAAGCGATAACACGCAGGGATTGTTTTCAAAAATCCAAGAATATGGATGCGGAGCAGTACGAGAACCATTAAAAGGGTATATATAAATCTTCCTGATATTGAAATCAGGCTAATGTAGATCAATTGGATTTATCCCCAACAGCATTTACTCAAGATTTTTCAAAATAATGCTAAACGGCATTACCCCACGATAAGAACCAGCAAATATGCTTTTATGAATTTCTGTGGGTTCATTTGTTTAAGAGATCAAATTTCCATTTGGGATTACTCCGGAGCTTAAGGTGTTTAAACTTCAATTTTTATGAGCTTAAGCAAACAAGTCCATTTCAGCCCTACCTAAACCATCGGGGGTAGTATAAAATGGTCTTTTTTCTACGAGGTAACTGGTATCTTCAGCAATACCCAGAGCATGATAGATGGTTTGGTGAATTGATTCAATCCGGATGGGTTTTTCAATAGTTTTACAGGGGCGCTCTTCTGAAGTTTTACCATAGACATAACCTTTTTTTATTCCACCTCCAAACATTAAGATTGAACAACCATCGGTAAAGTGCCTGTGCATACCGTAATTTTTGATATCATGTATAATATCCGGTTGCTCAACCTGTTCCTGAACTTTGAGGTCAGGACGCCCTTCAACCATCATATCTCTGCTAAATTCGCTCGCCAAAATGATTAATGTGCGATCCAGACGACCTGTTTTTTCAAGATCTTTTACTAGTTGTGCAATCGGGCCATCGATTTGTTTCTTCATATCCACAAGTCGGGTATGTCCGTTATCATGAGTGTCCCAACTTTTAAACGGTTCATATTCAGTTGTGACACTGATAAAGCGTGCTCCTTGCTCGGTTAGCCTTCGTGCCATCAAACAACCCAAGCCAAACTTTCCGGTATTGTAGATGTCATAGCTTTCCTTGGGTTCCTGACTCAGGTCAAAAGCAGAAGCTTCTGGGGATTTTAAAAGCCTATAGGCCTGCTCCATGGATCTTTTCAGGGATTCCTTTTGATAATCACTTCCAAATTCGCCCATAGCTCCCTTATTAATCAGGTCATTGTAAAGTTTATTACGGTTTTCGAATCTTTTAGAGGACATACCCACAGGTGGCCTTACACTTTCTAGACCTACTGAGG
The DNA here is from genome assembly GCA_016868395.1 of Bacteroidota bacterium. Taxonomy (GTDB): domain Bacteria; phylum Bacteroidota; class Bacteroidia; order Sphingobacteriales; family Sphingobacteriaceae; genus Daejeonella. Next base: position 14,169 of record VGGW01000022.1, read on the forward strand.
GATCGGGAATCAGGAATGGACCATATTCACTTCCTAAAAATCCGGCGGTGTGGAAGGCTTTTAGTTCTTCACCCTCACCTAAAGTAAAGCGCTGACCAATATCGATAAATGCCGGAATTACCGGATTTACATTTCCAAGTTCCTTTGCAATCCAAGAACCGATATGAGGTGCAGAAACCGATTGAGGCGGTTTATAACAGGTATGCCAATGATATTGGTGTCTGGAATGTAATATATGCCCCATATCTCCCGCAACATAAGATCGGATTACCGTACCCCGATCCATTACCTTTCCGATGGATTCAAGTCCTTCCGAAAACGAAATCCCATCCAATATAGTTGGAACAGGTTTAAAGGTGCTCAGTACGTCCTTAGCATGCATTCCTTTACTAAAAGGGGTGTATCGTTTTGGATCAAAAGTATCTGTATGTGCCATGCCTCCAGCCATCCAGAGTAAAATCACGGTGTCGGCTCTTGAATCTCTTCTGTTATTACAGGAAGTTAACAGACTTGAAAGTGGCGCACCGGCTGCCATTGCAGCCAGAGTAGCTTTGCTGCTTTGCTTTAAAAACTCCCTTCTGTTCCATTGACTACTCATATTCAACATCTGATTTAATAAATAATTTGAAATTCAGGAAGTAACATAATCGCCCAGAACAAATCTTGTATAGTATCATTTTTGAGATTATCTCCTAATATTTTGTGAGCAATTTTATATTCTTCTGAACGAACTTCACGCCCCAATGCTTGTTTATAAATTTCTTTAATAATCAAATCTCCGCTTTTATATTTTAGTTTCCAGTTTTCAGCTCCGGATTTTAACATGGCATTAAAACGCTCTCCATTGGTCAATTCAAGCGCTTGCAGAAGATTAGCTTGTGATTCTCTGCTGGTAGAAACCGTTTCCCTATTGGGTCTTCCCAGTGCGGTCAAAAAGGAATTATTGACCACCAGGGATGCTCGAGGGAATGAGCCGGGTTGTTGATTATTACCTACTTGGCTTTCTGGGCGGTATCTGACCATAGAATCGGGGAAAATAGAACCAAACAGAGCCGAGCCCGCATCTGCAAACTCCTCAGCAGACATTCTCCTCCTCAACCGACCAGTAAATTTATATTCTTGTGATATGATTTGATTCGGGTCTTTAAAACCCACTGATGGTAATTGATAAGTTTTAGAGGTAGTGATGAGGTAGATTAAATCTTTAATATTTGAATTATTTTTTTGAAAATTGAAAGCCATCCAATCAAGCATGTCCTGACTCCAGGGATCATTATCCATCATATCCAATGGTTCAATAAAACCACGCCCCATAACTTGGGCCCATATTCTATTTACGATTGTGCGATATATGCGTCCATTTTGAGGTTTTACCAGATTTTCTGCAAGTTGTTTTCTTTTAATAGAGACTTTTGCACCATTGTCAATGCTGCCCAGTTCTTTCCATAGCATCCTTGCATCAGTATATTTGCCGGTCGGTTTATCACATCGATTAATTTCAAGTGTAGTATCTGCAAAAATATTCGCAAAAGCATAAGCATCCTCTAATTTCCAATCGCTGATAAAACTATTGTGGCAAGATGCGCATTTTAGGTTTAGTCCTAAAAATACCTGGGAAACATTTTGAGCAGCCTGCATCTCCGTTCTTTGACTTGAATTTACAACCCCTCGCCATTTTATACCCTCAATGAAACCTTTTGATTTTTCGTTCGGATTAACAAGCTCCCTTACAAACTGATCATAGGACTTATTCGTTTTAATGGATTGATATAACCAGTCGGTTATGGCAAACCTTCCATTGGTTATGTAACCGGTGCCGGTATAATCGTTTCGTAAGGCATCATTCCAAAACGTAAGCCAATGAATGGCATAATCATCCTCCCGATCTAATAATTTTTTAATCCATAAGGATCGTTTATCAGGTCTTTTATCGTTGCCGAATTCGTCTATCTCTTGTTTAGTAGGAAGCAGGCCGATGATGTCCAGGAAAATTCTTCTTAAAAAGATACGATCCTCAACCGGTTCTGGCCAGGTTATTTTATTTCTTGTAAAATACTGATTAGTCCATCGGTCTACCGGATTCGAATAAATACCACTGGCAGGAGGTAATTCAGGATTTCTTGGTGCGAGTGCTGCAACCTTGAAAACCTCTTCGTTTTTTGATCCCTCAGGCCATGGGGCACCTTTCTTTATCCAAAACTCAATCACAGATACATCATATTCTGAGAGTTTTTTCCCTTTAGAGGGCATTACATCCTCATGATTGGAGGCTAAGGTAATTCGTCTGTATAATTCACTCTTATCGGGATTACCCGGCACAATGACTTTGCCATTCTCCCCACCTTTAAAGACAAAATCCTTTCCATCAAGTCTTAATTCCCCTTTTACTTTTTCCTCACCATGGCACTTATAGCAGTTATGAGCAAATATGGCTCTCACTTTTATATTAAGTTCCTTCTCCTCCGCCTTACTCAGGATGCCTCCTTCGCTTAAATTGGATTTGATGTCAAGCTCCATTTTCTCTACCGGCTCATAATTTTCCGTCCATGGCAAGGTATTCGACAGGTAATCTTCACCATGGGTCAATGTAGCTCCATAATGTCCCGCCAACAAAATCCCAATAGCCGCAATAAATAGGCCGCAACGGTAGATTTTGATGTATCGGACTTCATTCTTTTCTAAAATTCTTTGATGTAAAAACCAAAGAATTACTCCCAAAATGGCCGTGCTGATACCAAAAAGTTCGTGTAATAATAAATTATCTCCATATTCTGCATTCCCAGAAAGTAAGATTCCAAAAATAGCCGCAATTAAAGAAGTGATTATTCCGCCGAGCAGCAGGAGCTGAATGCCGGGGCGAAGTGGAGAATGATAATGTTTAATGGTAATCAGTTCAAAGAGTGCGGTAAACAAAAGGAGTGCTACCGGAAAATGAACGACCAGGGGGTGCAGGCGTCCAACAAACCTCAAAAACCAAAAATTCTCCGGAGCCATGGATAAGAGGGAACCGGCTGGAGCAAATTCATTGTAGATCAGGTGAAGCAAGATGATGCTCAAAAAAATAATTAAAAGAACAATCAGTTTATGATTTAATGAAAAATTATTTTTTGAATTGAACCTCATGCGCTTCTGAAAAATCGATGATTAAATAAATCTAATACTTATTTACCATGCAACCTAATATTAAGTTGAGCCAAAATCGGCGGTATTGAAATAGAATAAATTTATTTTAGATAGGCGTCCACATCTACTTTTGTCAACAATTTAAAGGGGATCAATATCTCTTTTTCACTTTTTTGACCCTTTGCAATTTTTACTGCGGCATCAATTGCTCCAGCCCCTTGTTTTTTGGCATCCTGAAAAACTGTTGCATCTAATTCACCTTTTTTAACAGATACCAAAGCATCGGCAATGGCATCAATACTGACTACAATCACCCGGTCTTTCATTCCTGCATCCTGCAAGGCTTTCACCGCTCCAAGGCCCATTTCATCATTGTGTGCGAATACCGCATTAATTTTTGTGCCATAAGACTGGATCCAATTCTGCATTAAGTCCATGCTTTTAGATCGGTCCCATTCTGCCGTTTGCTGTGCAATCATTTTGAGTCCGGGATTTTGCTCCATAATTTCTTTTGCCCCTTGTTCTCTTTGTATTTGTGCCGCTTGCCCATTCAACCCTTGGATCATGACGATATTGCCCTTGCCGCCTAATTTTTCGGAGATGTATTTCATGGCAATTCGACCTGATTCCACATCATCAGATCCAACAAAACTGACAGGCTGAATTTTGGTGGCAGAATTCACATTGACTATGGGAATGTTTGCATCCAATGCCTTAGTTACAGCCGGAGAACTTGCCTCAAACTCGCATGGATTTAGAATAATGGCGTCCACCTTTTGAGCAATGAAACTTTCAACCTGTTCTATTTGTTTTAGTGGGGATCTTTCGGCATCTACCATGATCAGTTCAACACCCAGTTCTTCAGCCTTTATTTGCATCTCATCACTGATATTAACAATAAATTCGTTTTGCATACTCAGCATTGAAACACCAATCCTGATTCTATCAGGATTCTTTTGCTTTTCGTTTGCAGATGGATTACAAGCGGAAAGGAGCAGGACTCCGACGAGAAAATTTAAGAAAGTGTTTTTCATTACCATAAGTTCTAATAATTTGATTTCTGGTTTAGGCTATCCAAAACTACTGCTCCAATAATAATCAGACCCATCACAACCTGCTGATAGTAGGAGCTGACATTTAATAAATCTAAGCTGTTATTTATTACTCCTATCAACAGGACCCCTATCATAGTTCCGCCAATACTACCTTTGCCACCGCTGGTACTGGTTCCCCCGATGACCACAGCCGCAATAGCATCTAGTTCAAAGCCTGCTCCTGCATTCGGCTGACCGGTAGTAATTCTTGAAGTTAGTAATATTCCTGCCAGTCCGGCCAACACACCTGAAATGGAATAAACCATCATTTTTACTCGTGTGACCATGATGCCGGATGCACGGGCTGCCTGTTCATTACCTCCCAAAGCATAAATATACCTCCCTAAAGTTGTTTTATTCAGAATGACTGAACAAATTATAAACATGATTACTAATATCAGGATTAGAATGGGTAATCCCAGAAGTTTACCGCTGCCAATAAACACAAAGGAATCTGACAGGTTGGATACCGGCCGGCCATCACTTAAAATTAAGGCTAAACCCCGACCGATGGTCATCGTTCCCAGTGTGACAATAAAAGGGGCAATTTTGCTTTTGGTGATCATAAAACCATTAAAGGCTCCGATGAGCAAACCTGCAAAAAGTGCCGCAAGAATTGGGACTATAAGCGGGTAGGTATTGGGATGGGCAAGCATGGCGGCTGTCACCCCTGAAACCGCAACAATCGATCCCAAGGAAAGGTCGATTCCACCGGTAATAATTACAAAAGTAACGCCAAAGGCGAGTAAGGCATTTATCGATACCTGCGTAATGATGATCGTCCAATTCGAAATGGTTAAAAACTGGGGGGATATCAATGAGAGATTGATACAAATGGCAAGGAATACGATGAATATTCCATAGTGCCTGAGCTTGTTAATGTAGCGCATAATGCATAATTTTTTCCTGACTTGCTTCTTTCTGAGTCAATGTAATTTTTTGCTTGCCTTTTGAAAGTACGACTATTCGGTCACTCATCCCTAAAATCTCTGGCAATTCTGACGAGATCAACAGGACTGCTAAACCTTTTTCAGTTAATTGTCTGATCAGCTTATAGATCTCATGTTTAGCCCCAATATCAATTCCTCTACTTGGTTCATCTAAAATTACCAAGGCGGGTTTTGCCAGCAAAACTCGGGCAATGACTACCTTCTGCTGATTTCCACCACTCAGGTATTTCACTTTTTTATTGAGATTTGAGGCTTTAATTTGCAATTCCTCAGCAATTTGTTTTACGGCTTTTTGTTCTTCTTTTTTGTCGATCAGGAATGCTTTTGAATAAGCCGAAATACTGGAGAGGCTGATATTCTGTTTAACGGAGAGTTCAGGGATAAAACCTAAGCCTTTTCTATCTTCACTAACATATCCTATACCCTCCGCAATAGCATCTTTGGGCGATTTAATGCTAATTTTTTTACCTTTTAATCTAATTTCTCCACTGTCAAAGTTATCTAAGCCATAAATTGCTCTGGCAATTTCAGTTCTACCTGCACCCATTAAACCCGCAATGCCTAATACTTCACCGGAATGCACTTCAAAGTTAATATTTGAAAATCGACCTTTCTTGTTGAGATTTTCAACTTTAAGGATGACCTCAGACTCAGGCAATTCCTTTGCAGTGAACAACTCCTTGATTTCGCGACCAACCATCAAAGAGATTAAACCGGATTTATCCAAATCCTTAGTATTTTTTGTAGCGATATATTTTCCATCCCTCAAAATGGTGATTCGATCGGCAATTTGGAAGATCTCATCCATTTTGTGCGAAATATAAATGATTGATACACCTTTACTTTTCAGATCTGCAATTATTTTAAAAAGTAATTCTACCTCCAACTCCGAGAGTGCAGAACTAGGTTCATCCATGATGATTACTTTGGCTTCATTAGAAACTGCTTTCGCAATTTCAACCAGTTGCAATTGAGCAATACTCAGGTTTTTTGCTTTTTCACTGACCTCAATATCGATTCCCATGGAACGGAGTAGGGTTTCAGTTTTTTGGTTGATGACCTGTTCATCGATAAAAAAAGCCCGATTGACCTCTTTGGCTAAAAAAATATTTTGAGCAACACTAAGTTCCGGAATCATTAAGATTTCCTGGTGGATCATTGAAATTCCTTTTTGAATGATCGCATGAACATCCAAATTTTCAATGGGTTCGCCCTTGAAATAAATTGATCCAGAATCTGCTTTTAAGAGTCCAATCAGGATTTTCATAAATGTGGACTTGCCGGCACCGTTTTCACCCAGGAGGGCATGAACTTCACCCTTATTCAGTTCAAAATGAATATCATTTAATGCCTTTACACCCAAAAATGATTTGCAAAGACTATTTACCCCGAGAATTGGTTCAGTTGCAGGTTGCATTTTATTCAGATTCATTTTTTTTTGTTTCCAAGGAAACTTACGCATGCAAATAAGAAAAAAAATCCCCGTTAGTTGAAACGAGGATTTTTTGTTTTCTTCTGGTTTTATCTATCTGCACTCATGAATTTTGATTCAATTACTTTCATTCGATCCTTTAATTTCTTATTCACCGTATTCTGAGCATTTTTCTCTGAAAGTTTAACCATTTCACTCATTACATAAACGCCAAGTTGTATTTCACGGGAATTAAGATTCTCTTTTGTCTTAGCTATTGCAGCCATATAATTCAACTGTTCTTCAATGTATTCAGCGGTATTCAGAATTAAATCATTTGCTTTGGAAGGCTCCTTCAGTTTATAGAGCAAGTCGGCCATATAAAATTTACGAATGGTAAAGTTCAAGGAGTGATTTTTATCCGGTACAACTTCCATACATTTTAGTAATAATTTTCTGGCTTCTTCAAATCTGCCCTCCTCGTAGAGGTTTTCGGCCAGGATATTAAAATGATTAATCATAGTATAGCTCATTCTTAATGATTCAGGGTCTAAATAACCGGCCTTTTTCATATTGCCCCATCTAAATTTGGTCATTAAGTTTGTATACATTTCATCAGAATTAGTCAGTTCGGGTTTTTCTGAAGCTGAATCAACCTGTGCTTTTTTAAGAGGTAAAAGGCGGTATGCAAAACCTTCGTTATAAAGGAAATCTCCTAAACCCATGTAATTATCATCGGGTACGGTAATTGCAAAATAGATCGGTCTTTTCCAATTATTATGTGCTAGCACATCGATCATGGCAAGCTCAGTTTTAGTTACATAATTCTTGTTGTATTTCCATTCCATAGTAGGCACGATCAGATCTCTTTTGCTTTCCGGCAATGTTTTACTTGCAATAATTTGATCCGGATTAATGCTGATTTTAAAGTTTTTAGTTGGAAGAAAATTCTCTTTGGAGCCATCCTGATAAGTCGCTTTGTCAGCGTCATTATCAGATGTCATGATATCAAAAAGATCTTTTAACTCCACAGCTCCGGCTGCATTATAATCCTGATAACCCAATACATCACGTACTCCCTGAACAAATTTTTCATCAGGCATGGTAATAGGTAAGGCCTCAGCCTGATTCACCTTCTTTTTCATTTGTCTGATATACCAATCGGTTCCCAGTAAACTCAAATTCACCACCCTGACATCCGGGCGGATATTTTCCACTTCCTGTACATACCAAAGAGGGTAGGTATCATTATCCCCATAAGTAAACAAAATAGCATTTGGAGCGCATGATTCAAGGTAATTTGCTGCCATGTCACGAGCCGAAAACTTGGATGAGCGATCATGATCATCCCAACCTTCTTTTGCCATCAGAATCGGTGCGGCTAGCAGTCCGATTAAAGTAGCAAGTAATGCCGCAGTGGGAGCTTTGAATCTTGTTTTGAAAAAATCAGTAATTCCGGCTACGCCCAAACCAATCCATATGGCGAAAGCATAAAATGAGCCTACATAGGCGTAATCACGCTCTCTCGGCTGCAGGGGATTCTGATTTAAATAAAGTACAATTGCGATACCTGTAAAAAAGAATAGTAATCCTACAATTCCCGCATCTTTTTGGTTTCGATTAAAGTGCCATAAAGCTCCGATAATCCCCATGATGAATGGAAGAAAGTAAAATCTATTGTAGGCTTTGTTTTCAAGCTGGCTTTTAGGAAGTTCAAATTGACCGCCCAAGAGCATATTGTCAATGAATTTAATTCCGGATAACCAGTTTCCATCGGTATAATCACCATGTCCTTGTTTGTCATTCTGTCGGCCTATAAAATTCCAAGCAAAATAGCGAGTGTACATGAAGCTAGTCTGATAACTGATCAGGAATCCAAGGTTACTGATAAATGTTGGGGATTCGTCTTCTGCCATACCCATCCAATCACGATACAAACCAACATGCTGAGGATCATCACTGTACATTCTAGGTAAGATGGTATTGCGGTCGTAAACACGTTCATATTTCTGACCGGCATTTTCATACTTATCTTTCCCTTTTCGATAAATTATCTCCCCATCTTTACTATCGACCGGCTTTGAATCAAAATATTGTCCATACAGTAATGGCCGGTCTCCATATTGTTCACGGTTCACATAGCTAAGCAAGGAGAATGCGTTTGAGGCATCACTGTTATTCAGGGTAGGATCGGCTTTTGCCCGAATCACTATCATGGCAAAAGAACCGTAGCCGAAAATGATGAATACAATCGAGATGAGGGCCATGTTTAATAATCTTCTTTTCTCACGAATTTTCAGTATATATTCCAAGCCAGCCAAAAGAATTGCAGCTACCGCAAGACCCGAAATCCCACCCCCTAAGAACATCAATAAAACAAATGAACCCACTGAAAGCATCAGCTTGAGTTTATTGGCATGGATACTGTAAAGGATTCCTGAGCTTAGGCAAATAATGATTAATAATCCGAAAAATGCTACACCTGAACCAAAACCTAAGCCAAGCGTGTTTACAAAAAACAGATCAGAGTAAGCCGCGAATTTGATGGTGTATTGTACGATTCCATATTGAATAAAAGCAAGAATAAACATTCCTGCCATTAATGCAAGTAGTGTTCCTGAAGAGGTAGGCTCCTTGGCTCTTCTGAAATAACTGACCAGGGCTATGGCAGGAATCGCCAAAAGGTTCAAAAGGTGCACGCCGATCGAGAGCCCCATGACATAGGCAATAAAAATCAACCATCTGTCTGAATCCGGCTCATCAGCATGTTGATCCCATTTTAAGATGGCCCAAAAAACAACAGCAGTGCACAATGAGGAGAGCGCATAAACCTCGGCCTCGACGGCAGAAAACCAAAAGGAATCAGAAAATGTATAGGCTAGTGCCCCAACTAATCCCGAGCCCATGATACTAATCAAACTCCATTTTGAAGGTTCTTTGTCTTTCTCACCAATAACTTTTTTTGCCAATGCAGTAATCGTCCAGAACAGGAAAAGAATGGTTGCCGCACTGGCCAGAGCAGAGCACATATTTATCCAAAAAGCTACCCTGCTGCTATCGCTACCTGCAATCAG
>VGGW01000023.1 GCA_016868395.1 Bacteroidota bacterium
CACCACGGTTTTATCCCGAAAAATTGCTGAGCTTGGAATATACCCTGCTGTGGAACCATTGGATTCAACATCCCGAATCCTCAATGCAGCCACTCTAGGTGATCAGCATTATAGCACCGCTCAGCGTGTGAAAGAAATTTTACAGCGTTATAAGGAATTGCAGGATATCATAGCCATTCTTGGAATGGATGAATTGTCTGAAGAGGATAAATTAGTAGTAGGCCGAGCACGTCGTGTGCAACGTTTCTTGTCGCAACCATTCTTTGTTGCAGAACAGTTTACGGGCTTAAAGGGAGTATTGGTAGATATTAAAGACACCATCAAAGGATTCAACATGATTATGGACGGCGAAGTGGATGAGTATCCTGAAGCGGCCTTCAACCTGGTTGGCACCATTGAAGATGCCATCGAAAAAGGTAAGAAATTATTAGCTGAAGCAAACGCATAATGTGAAATGAGATTCATGCTTTGAGATACGAGAAAGGTAATTTGGCCGGATCTTTAATCTCAAATGTCAAATCTCAAACCTCTAAGATATGAAATTAGAAATATTAACACCGGATAAAAAAGTCTATGAAGGTGAAGTAAGATCGGTTACTGTACCCGGCAGCATGGGTTCTTTCGAAGTACTCAAAGATCATGCACCCGTGATCTCAACGCTGGAGGATGGTAAAGTGATCATCCGAACTGAAAAAGAGGAAGAGACCATTCTCATTAAAGGCGGCGTCATTGAGGTACTGAATAATAGCATCATGGTACTCGCTGAAGGAACGATAAACTCTTAATTTCAAAAAAAAAGCCCCTCGATCTGAGGGGCTTTTTTTTTGACCAAATTTTGATTTTTTTTAGACACCGTCATCATTTTAGGCAGAAATCGAGGGCTTTAGTCCTACTTAAAATTCCATGAACTGAAAACCAGAAACCGTTTTGGTATATTTACACAAAATTTAATAAACAAAATTACATTTAACTAAGAATTAAATTCTGTTTATTTTGATTTAAAAGTATTATATTTTAATTTAAAAAAAACACATTGTCTATTGATACTTAAATCACAAGACCTTAAATTGAGTTTTAAATGAAAAAGAAAATTATGAAGCTTTGAATCGTGAATGGAATTGGGAATTTTTATAGTGATGTACCAACTAATCCAAGGAAATTTTCTCTGAATGATATTCCGGCAGCAAATGCCTTTGAGGTTTAAAATCTTTCACGATTAAGCAATAAGATAAATGCCTTCCTCTCAAAGAAAGGCTTTTTTTTTAAATCAATACAGTTAAAAAAAACAAGAATCGGAAGAATGGAACTTAATAAATATAGCAAAATACTCACTCAAGATCCGACCCAGCCAGCCTCACAAGCCATGTTATATGGCATAGGGTTAACCAAAGAAGATATGAGCAAGGCACAAGTTGGCATTGTAAGTATGGGCTATGATGGAAATACCTGTAATATGCACCTTAATGAACTGGCCGACGTGGTTAAGAAAGGTGTCTGGAATAATGATTTAGTTGGTTTAATGTTTCATACTATTGGTATCAGTGATGGAATCACCAATGGGACTGAAGGCATGCGTTTTTCTCTGGTATCCAGAGACCTGATTGCAGATTCGATTGAAACGGTTTGTGGCGGACACTATTACGATGGTTTAATCGCATTACCGGGTTGCGATAAGAACATGCCTGGTGCAATTATAGCGATGGGACGTTTAAATAGACCCGCAATAATGGTTTATGGTGGTAGTATTCATTCCGGGCACTACAAAGGACAGTCGCTCAACATAGTTTCTGCCTTTGAGGCTCTGGGCGAAAAAATGGCGGGGAAGCTTACCGAAGAAGACTATCAGGGGGTAATTGAAAATGCTTGTCCGGGAGCAGGTGCCTGTGGAGGTATGTATACCGCTAATACTCTGGCTTCCGCAATTGAAGCCATGGGAATGAGCCTGCCCTACAGTTCGAGCTATCCTGCTTTAAGTGAGGAAAAGAGAAAAGAATGTCTTAATGTGGGTCAATACATCAGGTTACTACTGGAAAAAGACATTAAGCCAAGAAACATCATGACAGAAAAAGCATTTCATAATGCAGTTGTCATTGTCATGGTATTAGGAGGCTCAACCAATGCAGTATTGCATTTAATTGCAATGGCAAAATCGGTTGGAATAAAACTTGACCTTGCCTATTTTCAAAAGGTCAGTGACGAAACTTCGGTGATCGCTGATCTTAAACCCAGTGGAAAATTTATGATGGAGGATGTTCATACCATTGGGGGATTGCCCGCAATCTTAAAATATTTGTTAAAGAAAGGATTCCTCCACGGTGATTGTATGACTGTGACAGGAAAAACCTTAGCCGAAAACGTAGCTGATGCTGCTGATTTGAACTTTGAAAATCAGGATATCATTTTTCCTGTTGAAAATCCAATTAAAAAAACCGGCCATTTACAAATGCTGTATGGCAATCTGGCTCCGGAAGGCTCGGTTGCGAAAATAAGCGGTAAAGAAGGCGAATCATTCACCGGTCCGGCACGAGTTTTTGATGGCGAATTTGAACTCATCGATGGGATCAGCAGCGGTAAGGTTAAAGCAGGAGATGTGGTAGTCATTAGAAATGTGGGGCCAAAAGGCGCGCCGGGTATGCCCGAAATGCTAAAACCAACCTCTGCCATTTTTGGAGCGGGCTTAGGGGCATCGGTGGCACTGATAACCGATGGTCGTTTTTCAGGTGGAACCCACGGTTTTGTAGTTGGTCATATCACTCCCGAAGCATTTGAAGGCGGAAATATTGGCTTGGTAAGAGATGATGATATAATCCATATCGATGCCAACAAGAATACCATTGATGTCATGATTACCTCTGAAGAAATGGAACTCAGAAGAAAGCAATGGAAGCAGCCTGAGCCTCCGGTCAAAAATGGGGTATTATTTAAATATTTTAAAATGGTAAAGAGCGCCAGTGAAGGCTGCGTTACCGATGAAGAATAAAATTCAACTATCTGATTCGACGTATATGATCATTGATTCAGACAAAAATTAATTAATTATGGAAATTGAGCAGCAAGCATTGAGTAATCCTTCAGGAGTAGAAACAATTGAAGTTTCGGGATCTGTAGCTATTCTCGAAGCCTTAATTTCGGAAGGTACCGAAGTGATTTTTGGTTACCCTGGTGGGGCAATCATGCCGATTTACGATGCTTTATACGATTATAAAGAAAAATTAAACCATATTCTTGTCAGGCATGAGCAAGGTGGAATTCATGCCGGACAGGGTTTTGCCAGAACTTCGGGTAAAGTTGGTGTCGTATTCGCAACCAGCGGTCCCGGCGCTACCAATCTGGTTACCGGTTTAGCCGATGCCATGATCGACAGCACTCCACTGGTTTGTATCACAGGGCAGGTATTTGCTCATCTTTTAGGTACTGATGCTTTTCAGGAAACAGACGTAATCAATATCACAACACCTGTAACCAAATGGAATTATCAAATCACCGATGCCACAGAAATTCCCGAAGTAATCAGCAAAGCATTTTATATTGCCCGAAGTGGCAGGCCCGGACCTGTATTAATTGATATTACTAAAAATGCTCAGATCCAGAAATTTGATTATGGTGGTTATACTCCCTGCAACCACATCCGAAGTTATCGCCCAAAGCCAATCATCCGAAACGAATATATCGAACAGGCAGCCGCATTGATTAATCAGGCCAAAAGGCCATTCATATTATGGGGTCAAGGAGTAATCCTGGGTGAAGCCGAACAGGAATTTAAATTATTCGTTGAAAAGAGTGGAATTCCTTCAGCCTGGACTATTTTGGGGGCCGGAGCAATTCCGACAAATCATCCATTAAACGTCGGAATGCTTGGTATGCACGGAAATTATGGACCAAATGTATTAACGAATGATTGCGATGTCATCATTGCCATTGGAATGAGATTCGATGATCGAGTAACCGGCCGACTTGACAAATATGCAAAACAGGCGAAAATCATTCATTTGGATATTGACCCTTCAGAAATTGATAAAAACGTTCAAACTACCGTACCTGTTTGGGGAGATTGTAAAGAAACTCTACCGGCTTTAACCGCACTGATTCAAAAGAAAAGCTATCCAGAATGGCTGCAAAAATTCAGAGAGTTCGAAAAGAAAGAGATAGAGGCGGTAATCCAAGAGGAATTAAACCCGAAATCTGGCGAATTAACCATGGGGGAAGTCATCCACCAACTGAATGAATTAACTCAGGGCGAAGCAATCATTGTAACCGATGTTGGTCAGCATCAGATGGTAGCATGCCGATATGCTAAATTCAATAATACCAGAAGTAATGTAACAAGCGGTGGTCTCGGAACAATGGGATTTGCCTTACCTGCAGCCATTGGTGCAAAATTTGGAGCACCTGAACGAACGGTTGTTGCCGTTATAGGAGACGGTGGCTTTCAAATGACTCTCCAGGAACTGGGTACAATTATGCAAAGCAGTATTGATGTTAAAATCCTGATTCTGAATAATAGATTTTTAGGAATGGTCAGACAATGGCAGGAACTTTTTAATCAGCATCGTTATTCCTTTGTTGACATAGAAAGTCCTGATTATGTTGCCCTCGCTGCTGCATACAAAATTAAGGGGAAAAGTATTTCAGAACGTGGAGATATTGCTTCATCCTTGAAAGAAATGCTGGAGTACAAAGGTTCTTACCTGCTTGAAGTGATGGTGACCAAAGAAAATAATGTATTCCCGATGGTTCCTCAGGGATGTAGTGTAAGTGAGATCAGATTGAAATAACCATCCGAAAAAACTGATCCAAAAAAAGAAATTATGGGCAATCAAAATAAAACAGAAAAACCTGATGGTAAACAGGAATTCACCATTACGGTCTATACTGAAAATCAAATCGGACTTCTTAACCGAATTGCGATCATCTTTACCAGACGTAAAATAAATATTCATAGCCTGAATACCTCACCGTCGGAGATTGAAAGTATTCATCGTTTTAATATTGTGGTTCATGAAACGGAGGAAGTGGTCAGAAAACTTTCCAGGCAGATTGAAAAACAAGTTGAGGTCCTGAAAGTATATTACAATACCAATGAGGATATCATTTGGCAGGAAATGGCCTTGTATAAAGTACCAACCGATATTATTGCAGAAAAAGCCAGCGTAGAACGATTACTTCGTGAAAACGGTGCCAGAGCGGTCGTCATTCGTAAAGATTATACGGTATTTGAAACCACCGGACACCGGGAAGAAACCGATGCCCTGATCAAAATTCTTCAGCCTTTCGGACTCATTGAATTTGTACGTAGTGCACGTGTTGCCATCATTAAAAAGAGTGATGGCTTTAATCGTAAACTTCGCGAATTTGAAAAAGCAGAGCCCGGAGATGAGGTTATCGAAAATGAATACCTGAACAAGGGTCAGCGAATATTCACTATGTAAACTCAATTAATTAAACATCAAACAAAATCATTAAATAAAAACAAAAAGTAAAACAAAAAAAATATGGCAAAGATCAATTTCGGTGGAGTTACAGAGGATGTAGTAACCCGTGAAGAATTCTCCCTAGACAAGGCTCGCGAAGTTCTAAAGGATGAAACTGTAGCAATTATCGGTTATGGTGTTCAAGGTCCCGGACAATCACTAAACCTGCGGGACAATGGCATCAGAGTAATTATCGGGCAGCGCAAAGATTCAAAAACTTGGGACAAAGCCATTGCCGATGGATGGGTTCCCGGTGAAACTCTGTTTGAAATTGAAGAAGCTGCCGAAAAAGGAACAATCATTCAATATTTATTATCAGATGCAGGGCAGATCGCACTTTGGCCGACAATCAAAAAATACCTTTCTCCCGGAAAAGCACTTTACTTTTCTCATGGATTTGGTATCACTTATAAGGAACAAACAGGTATTATTCCACCTGCAGATGTAGATGTGATTTTAGTGGCACCAAAAGGTTCAGGTACATCCTTACGTCGCTTGTTTTTGGCCGGCAAAGGCCTCAATTCATCTTTCGCCATTCATCAGGACGCTACAGGAAGAGGCAGATCCCGGGCCATTGCTTTAGGAATCGGGGTGGGATCAGGTTACCTTTTTGAAACCGATTTCAGAAAAGAAGTATATTCTGATTTAACCGGCGAGCGTGGAACCTTGATGGGTGCAATTGCCGGTATTTTCGAAGCACAATACAATACCCTTCGTAGAAACGGACACTCTCCTTCCGAGGCCTTCAATGAAACAGTTGAAGAACTTACACAGAGCCTGATGCCATTGGTGGCAGAAAATGGTATGGACTGGATGTATGCCAACTGCTCAACAACAGCACAACGAGGAGCATTAGATTGGAAAGGACGTTTCCGAGATGCCACTCAGCCTGTATTCGATGAATTATATGAAAGTGTGGCCTCGGGCAAAGAAGCTGAACGTACCATAAAATTGAACAGTCAGCCTGATTATCGGGTTAAGCTGGAAGCCGAGCTCAAAACTCTTCATGATAGTGAAATCTGGCAGGCCGGACAGGCTGTGAGAAGTTTACGTCCTGAAAATCAACCTGAGAAGTAAAAAGTTATAAGTTTTAAGTTTTAGGTTGTAAGTTATAAGTAGAAAGCCGCTGGGCGTATATTTAAAACTTACAGCTTTTAATTTACAATCCATGGCACCTACACTATTTGATAAGATCTGGAATAAGCATGTAGTCTGCAATAATGCAGGGTTTCCGGACATCTTATACATTGATGTTCACCTCATCAATAAGGTAACAAGTGCAAAAGCTTTTGAGGGATTACGAAAACGGAATACAGGTGTTTTAAGACCATCTCAAACTTTGATTTCAAAGGATGCGACTCATGAAAAACATGTATCGGTATCAGATCTGTCTCTATTTCAGCATGAGCTCTTCAAAAAGAATTGCAGTGATTTTGGTTTGGAGATTTTTGAACAGAATTTTGTCGATCAAACCGATATCTTGAATGTACTTCCCGGACAGATTCTGGTTTTTGATCAGCATCAAAGGAATGATATGGGTGCTTTTGGGGTGCTATCCATATGCATCAATGATTCATTGGTAGAACAGGTTTTAGCGACACAATGCTTACTCATCCATAAACCCAACCGGATGAAGGTAGAAATAAACGGGAAATTAGCAATAGGACTGACATCAAAGGATATCAATCACTTCTGATTTCAAAAATTTCTGCCGCTGGAGTTAACCGCTATTTTATTGAATATTCAGGAGATACAATTCTTAACCTGAATATGGCAGAAAGAATTATGATCTGTAATATGAGTCGGGAAATCGGTGCTGTGGGTGGTTTGATTGCTCCTGATGAAATCACTCTCGAGTACATGTGCAAGCATGACATGATGCCATTAAAAGAAAGTGAAGTAGAAAATTATTCATCTTTGCAAAATTTATATTCTGATGAATCCTCTGTTTTTGATGAGGTTTTTGAGTTCAATGCAGAAGATATTGGTCCGGGCAATTATGGAATTGACCTTTCTAAACTTATGCGTTCCCAACCTGCAGATGAAGCATTAGAAATTATCACTCATGATGGCTCAGCAATTTTAGCAGGCTATAATGACACCGATTATTTATTAAAAAATTTAGAAAGTATTGAAGCTTTCGAAAGTTCAAAGATTTATAAACTAGCAGATGAGGCTTAACCCTCATTTTATTCCTTCAGAGCAATTGAATTCATTGATCCATATCTCAAAAGTTCTGTAAAAGAAAAAAATATGTTACACGACTCAAACCGGATTTACATTTTTGACACTACCTTAAGGGACGGTGAACAGGTACCTGGATGCCAACTGTCTACCGTAGAAAAGATTGAAATTGGTAAAGCCCTCGAAAAGCTGGGAGTGGATATCATAGAAGCGGGATTCCCAATCTCAAGTCCGGGTGATTTTCAAAGTGTGGTGGAACTATCCAAAGCTGTTCGTGAGCCCATCATTTGTGCACTCACACGTGCTAATCGAGGAGATATTGACTCGGCCGCTGAAGCCCTGAAGTTTGCGAAAAGGCCAAGGATACATACCGGTATCGGATCCTCAGATAATCATATTAAGTATAAATTCAACAGTACTAGAGAGTCAATCTTGGAACGTGCGATTGAGGCCGTAAAATATGCCAAGAGCTTTGTAGAGGATATCGAATTCTATGCAGAAGACGCTGGAAGAGCAGATAATGTATTCTTAGCTAAAATGATTGAAGCGGTAATTGCCGCGGGAGCAACAGTAGTCAATATCCCGGATACCAATGGATATTGCCTGCCGGAACAGTATGGGGAGAAGATTCGATTTCTCAAAGAAAATGTAAAAAACATTGATCAGGCTATCATATCAGTCCATTGTCACAATGATTTAGGCTTGGCTACTGCCAACAGTATTGCGGGTATCCAGAATGGGGCCCGACAGGTCGAATGTACCATAAATGGTATTGGAGAACGAGCGGGCAATACGGCATTGGAAGAAATTGTCATGATTTTAAAGACACATAAAAGCCTTAATTTTACACACCAAGTCAACAGCCGGCATTTATATGAGTTGAGTAGAATGGTTAGTCGGATGATGCGGATGCCGGTTCAGCCAAACAAAGCCATTGTTGGCAAAAATGCGTTTGCACACAGCTCCGGAATTCATCAGGATGGTGTGTTAAAACATCGAGAAACCTACGAAATTATCAATCCTGAGGATGTTGGTATTGATCAGTCTGAAATCATTCTCACTGCCCGGAGCGGAAGACATGCTTTAAATCACCATCTTGAACGTTTAGGATATACCATTGAGCGCATAGATCTGGATCAGGTTTATGATAAATTCCTGACCATGGCTGATGGTAAAAAAGAAATCAGAGATGATGATATCTTATTACTTATGGGAGATAAGGCCGAGTCAAATTACAAAGATGGCCTTTCTATCAAGAGCTTGCAGGTGAGCTGTGGTGACCAGGCCAGTCCTGAAGCAACAATCAAGTTATTTTATAAAGGCACTGTACATGAAGCTTTATCAAGTGGAAACGGACCGGTAGATGCCACAATTAAGGCCATTGAAAAAATAATCGGTAAAAATTTTAATATTAAAGAGTTTAATATTCACGCGATTCACAGCGGCAGCGATGATGTGAGTAAGGTGGATATGTTGGTAATAAATGAAGGAAAATCCTACAAAGGGTACGGTTTCAGTACGGATATCGTACGGGCCTCTGCCAATGCGTATTTGGATGCACTAAATAAGTTTGTATAGAAGTTGTAAGTGATAAGTTGTAAGTTGTAAGTAATAAGTTATTAGTGAGACTTAAAGTTTGAAATCGTTTAACATTTAAATACCAAGTACTGAGTACTAAATACTAATAAATATGAGCAATACATTGTTTGACAAGGTGTGGGATTCTCACGTGGTTCGTAAGATAGAAGGTGGGCCTGATGTTTTATTTATTGATCGTCATATGGTTCATGAAGTTACCAGTCCGGTAGCATTTCTTGGTCTCAAAAACCGAGGTCTTAAGGTATTATACCCCGAGCGTACATTTGCTACAGCGGATCATAATACCCCAACGATTAATCAACATTTACCGGTTGCAGATCCCCTTTCGGCGAATCAGTTAAAAGCACTTGAGTCTAATTCAAAGGAACATGGAATCAGTTACTGGGGTTTAGGGCATCAAAAAAACGGAATTGTCCATGTAGTGGGGCCTGAATATGGAATCACACAACCTGGAGCGACGATTGTTTGCGGTGATTCGCATACATCAACTCATGGTGCCTTTGGTGCAATCGCTTTTGGAATCGGCACTTCTGAGGTTGAGATGGTTTTGACCACCCAATGCATTATGCAGCCTAAACCAATGAAAATGCGAATCAACATCAATGGTAAGTTAGGCAAAGGCGTCACTCCAAAAGATGTGGCATTATACATCATCTCTAAATTAAGTACTTCCGGTGCTACAGGTTATTTTGTAGAGTATGCAGGTGAGGTATTTGAAAATATGAGTATGGAAGGACGAATGACCGTTTGCAACCTAAGCATTGAAATGGGTGCCAGGGGTGGCATGATCGCGCCGGATGAAACAACCATCAATTATGTAAAAGACCGTGAATTCAGTCCGAAAGGAGAAGCATGGGACAAAGCCCTGGCTTATTACAAGACCTTGAAAACAGATGTTGATGCCGTTTTTGACAAGGAGTATACCTTTGATGGTTCTACGATCGAACCAATGATTACCTATGGAACCAATCCGGGAATGGGTATGGGAATTTCGAATGCCATACCCAAGGTAGAGGAAGTAGAGGGAGGAGTTGCATCATTTGCTAAATCACTGAACTATATGGGCTTCCGTGAAGGCGAAGCCATGATGGGGAAAAAGGTGGATTATGTATTCATCGGTAGCTGCACCAATGGCAGAATTGAGGATTTCAGAGCATTTGCTTCGATTGTCAAAGGAAGAAAAAAAGCAGACCATGTTACGGCATGGCTTGTTCCAGGTTCACATATCGTAGAGAAACAAATTCGGGATGAAGGTTTACTGGATATACTCAAGGAAGCCGGATTTACATTAAGGCAACCGGGCTGTTCGGCATGTCTGGCTATGAATGATGATAAGATTCCGGCAGGAAAATATGCTGTAAGTACTTCAAACAGAAATTTTGAAGGACGCCAGGGACCGGGCTCCAGAACCATGCTGGCAAGTCCGCTGGTGGCTGCTGCTGCTGCCGTAACCGGTTTTGTAACTGATCCAAGAACCTTAATCCAATAACTGGCGAATTTCGCACAAAGACCTACAAGATGGCTTACGATAAATTTAACATACTAAGAAGTTCTGCAGTTCCCTTATCCATTGAGAATGTAGACACCGATCAAATTATTCCTGCTCGCTTTTTGAAAGCTACAGAACGTGTAGGATTTGGTGATGATCTTTTCCGCGATTGGAGATACAACCCGGATAATAGTCCGAAAGCAGAATTCATACTTAACAACCCGCTTTACAGTGGTAAAATTCTGGTTGGCGGCAAAAACTTTGGCTCCGGTTCCTCCAGGGAACATGCGGCCTGGGCAATTTATGATTATGGATTCAGATGTGTAGTTTCCAGTTTTTTTGCAGATATCTTCAAAGGAAATTGCCTCAATATCGGTGTTTTACCCGTGCAGATTAGTCCGGATTTTGCTGATAAAATATTCCGGGCCATTGAGACAGATCCAAAAACGGAGCTTGAAGTGAACTTACCTAATCAAACAATCACCCTACTTTCTACCGGTGAACACGAATCATTTGATATCAGTTCGTATAAGAAAAGTAACATGATGAATGGCTTTGATGACATTGATTATTTGGTAAATATCAAACCGGAAATTCAAGAATTTGCCTCAAATCTGCCGATTTAAAATAAAACCATAAACATGGGAAAGAAGAAAATTGAAATTATGGATACTACACTGCGCGATGGTGAACAAACCTCAGGAGTGTCGTTTTCTATTTCGGAAAAACTTACCATCACGCAACTTCTTCTGGAAGAACTTAAGGTCGAGCGGGTTGAGGTGGCTTCCGCACGTGTATCGGAAGGCGAGTTTGCCTCGGTGAAAGCCATCATGGATTGGGCTAAGGCACATGGTCATGCAGAACGTATAGAAGTTCTCTCCTTTGTTGACCAAGGAGTTTCCATTGAGTGGATGACTCAAGCAGGTGTGAAGGTTCAGAATCTGTTGACTAAGGGATCATTAAACCACCTGAAACATCAGTTAAAAAAGACTCCGGAACAGCACTTTGCTGAAATTGCTGAACTCATTAAACTGGCCTATCAGCATGAAATTTCAACCAATGTTTACCTTGAAGACTGGAGTAATGGTATGCGTAATTCTCCGGAATATGTTTATAAATACCTTGATTTTCTATCTTCGCAGCCTGTAAAAAGAATTTTACTTCCTGATACACTGGGTGTGCTGACTCCTTCAGAAACCTTCAACTATATTTCGCAAATCAAAAGCAAATACCCAAAACTTCATTTTGATTTTCATGCGCACAATGATTATGACCTCGCAAATGCGAATATTCTCGAAGCCATAAAAGCTGGAGCCGACGGTCTGCATTTAACGGTGAATGGCATGGGTGAACGTGCCGGAAACGCCTGCATGGCCAGTGCGGTGGCAGCCATCAACGATTTTATGCCAGAAGTTGAGATTAATATTAATGAAGAAGCCATTTACACGGTCAGTAAGCTGGTCGAAACTTTCTCGGGAATAAGAATTCCCTCAAACAAACCCATTGTGGGAGATAATGTGTTCACTCAAACTGCCGGAATTCACGCAGATGGGGATTTTAAAAATAACCTCTATTTTAATGATTTACTCCCTGAAAGGTTTGGTAGAAAGCGTACCTATGCCTTGGGGAAAACCTCAGGCAAAGCGAATATTGAAAAAAATCTACAAGAGCTCGGCTTAAAATTGAGTGATCAGGATCTTAAGAAGGTCACCCAGCGGGTCATTGAATTAGGTGATATGAAGGAAACGGTCACGAAAGAAGATCTACCTTACATCATTTCTGATGTCTTGAACAGTCCGTCGACTTCCGATAAGGTCATTGTTGATTCCTATGTATTGACACATTCTAAAGGATTAAGACCATCGGCCACGATTTCTGTACGCTTTGAAGGTGAATTATTCGAAGAAAATGCACAGGGAGACGGGCAGTTTGATGCCTTTATGAAAGCTCTGGGTAAGGTTTATGATAAGAAGAAAGCTAGTCTTCCTAAATTGATCGACTATGCCGTGAGAATTGCCCCTGGAAGTAACTCGGACGCTTTATGTGAAACGATCATTACTTGGGAAACACCTACAAAAAAATTCATTACCAGAGGACTTGACTCAGACCAGACTGTTTGTGCCATTAAAGCCACTCAGAAGATGCTCAATATAATCTAGTTGCTCGTTGATTGTTTGTAAATCGATACAAAACCATCCCTTATCACAAAGTAAAAATTTTAAACACTTACAACCTACAACTTAAAACCTACAACTCACAAATAAAAGATGAAATTAAATATTGCCCTTTTAGCCGGAGACGGAATTGGACCTGAAGTAATTGATCAGGCAGTAAAAGTTTGTAATGCCATAGCTCATAAATTCAATCATGAAATCAACTGGACCTCCGCATTGACAGGTGCATGTGCTATTGATGCCGTGGGGGAACCCTACCCTGATGCTACGCATGAGATTTGTATGGCTGCAGATGCCATTTTATTTGGTGCTATTGGAGATCCTAAATATGATAATAATCCAAAAGCTCCGGTACGTCCTGAACAAGGATTATTGAAGATGCGTAAAAAACTGGGCTTGTTCGCAAACGTTCGCCCAACTTTTACCTTTCCATCATTAATTGATAATTCTCCGTTAAAGAGAGAACGAATAGAAGGCACTGACCTGATTATTCTACGTGAATTAACCGGTGGTATTTACTTCGGCGAACGTGGCAGAAAAGACAATGGCCATACTGCATTCGATACCTGTACTTATACCCGTGAGGAAATCATCCGCCTGGCGAAGCTGGGATTTGAAATGGCGATGAGGCGTTCAAAGAAATTATGTTGTGTGGATAAAGCCAATGTCCTTGAAAGCTCCCGTCTATGGCGGGAGACGGTACAGGATATGGAGAAAGACTATCCGGAAGTGACTGTAAGCTATGAATTTGTAGATGCTGTGGCGATGCGTCTGGTTCAATGGCCAAATTCATATGATGTAATGATTACCGAAAATCTTTTTGGAGACATATTGACGGATGAGGCTTCGGTTATTTCCGGATCGATGGGATTAATGCCATCCGCATCAATGGGGCTACATACCTCCTTATTTGAGCCCATACATGGCTCCTATCCTCAGGCTGCGGGAAAAGATATTGCCAATCCTTTGGCAACTGTTCTATCGGCAGCCATGATGTTTGAGGATGCATTCGGATTGAAGACCGAGGCTGAACAAATAAGATCGGTTGTTAATAAATCACTCGCTGAAGGAATAGTAACGGAGGATATTGCAGGAAAAAATAAAGCTTATAAGACCAGTGAAGTTGGCGACTGGCTGGCGAAGAATATTTAAAATAGAAGGCCGACAGGGTTCTAAACCCTGTCGGCCTTTCCCTTAATTACCCTATAACTATAAACTACCCGGATTTTACTCAAACTCCAGGTAACGTAAGATCCGAACCTGCACCTGATCCCCTTTATGATAAATTCCGGGTTTATAATTAATTGCAATAAGCTGGATATTCTTTCTTTCCAGTAAAACATCCTCATAAAAGCCCTTAAAAAAAACTTCCCTGACCAAATACTTTTTGCCGGTCCATCCACTTGTCAGTTGAACCCATTCAGGATAAATCATGACCGTGTTCATCCTTGATTTTATTCCCAGAAGCCTTGCCTCTTCGGCTGAAAGGGTAAAAGCATTCCCCAATAATTTCGTAGTGTAAGCATGTGAGGGATTGACATAAATATCTTCCGGTCTACCCGATTCGATAATTTGACCCCCTTTGAGAATAATCATCCGGTCGGCCAGGGTAAGTCCATCCACAGAATCATGAGAAACAAGGATGATGGTTATTCCCAGGTTTTTACATAAATGCTTCAGGTCTTTACGAAATTGAGTCTTCAACATCGCATCTAACTGGCTAAAAGGTTCGTCTAAAAGCAGAACTTCCGGTTTCGTAATTACTGCTCGTGCCAGTGCGACCCTTTGCTGTTCGCCACCACTCAGTTCTACAATCTTCTTCTGAGCCAGATGCTCAATACCAAGAAGTTTCATCATATCAGTAGCCCTTTGCTTCTTCCCACTTAAATCATCGTTGGAGAGCATGCTCTCAATATTTTCATATACCCTGGCGTAAAGATTAAGGTTAAAGTCCTGACTCAGCATTTTCATAGATTCGTGGCCAGGGATTAGTTTCTCACTCGGTCCCTCCAGGTGTAGACCCTTAAAATATACCTCACCCCTATCCGGAGAAAGCAGTCCGTAAATAATTTTAAGTAAAGTACTCTTCCCACTCCCGCTTTCACCTACTATGGATACAAATTCTCCCTTTCTGATCGAAAGATCTATATCACGGATACCCGAATTTATCTCGTTATTGTAGTTTAAGCTTACTTTTTCAAGGGAAATGATCAGATCAGACATGGAAACAAAGATATGAAAAAAAGCCCCGCACTGTTTAAAAAACAATGGCGGGGCTATTGAACTGAGTCTTATTTCAGAAGCCGAACATCAGACCGAAAGAAAGATTTCTGAAATCCTCCGGGCCCTGCCCTTCTGCAAAAACATCATTGCCATAATATTTAATATAAACTCCCATTCCACCATATCCCAGCCTGGCAAACGCTCCATAACGGAATGGGTTGAGGTTATAATCATCCTTGAACTTATCTCTTCCATTTTCATCACTCACTTGCTTCACCTCACCATTCAACAGGAATCCTATTTCCGGACCGATGACAAAATTGAGCTTATCCCCTTTGTGATCATCATTAGAACGGAATTGGAAAGAGAGAGGGATCCGAAGATATTTACTGGAAAATTGGTTCTTCTTGTAGTCAACAGCATCCGTAACGTACGTCAAGGTTGGTTTATCCTTTTGAAATGTAATATTTTGTTTTAGGCGCATATAATTCCAGTCGAGCCCTGCAGCGGCATAAATCTTAAAGTGATTGTTGAAACGATAGCCCATCTGGAAAAATTCGAAACCAAAGTTGCTGCTTTTCCAGGTCTCGCGCTCCAGAAAGGAATTGGCAGACGATAAGGTATAGCTTCCCTTATCCGTGTAGGTACTCAAACCTACATCAAAACGAGCTGCAATGAATTGTAAGTTGAATTTTGAACCCTTTTCTTTAGTGTCCTCCTCATCATCCTTATAATCCATAAATTTAATCGATAATTTCGATTTCTTCTTATCCAGGGTATCCCGAATAACCGTCAGCAAGGTATCTTTTGTCTGCTGTGCAAATCCATCCGCCACAAGCATTGATAAGAGGCCGTAAACCAATAATTTTTTCATTTTTGTTATCTAAATTGGGTTAATCTATTTTTTACTTTTAATTTTTACTAAACCTAGATTGATACCGGAAACCTCCGAACCTTCATCGCTTTCCTTAAATTCAATGAGTTTATCCTCACGTTTATCAACTTTTGACATCACAAAGTTAACCAGGCTCCCAATACTTCTGATTTTTTTCTGCTTCCTGACCTCCGCCTCATACTGATTAATCCCATCATCAGAGAAATCAAATTTGGCGGTCTTATCAGGTTGGTTAGCATCCAGCGCAGACTGATCATCAGAATATCTCGATAGAACCTGAATGGTCTTCTTTACTTGAACCTGATTGAGCCTGTTCGCTGATTCTGCTACAGGCACCACAGGCTCAATCAAGGGCAATTCCGCTTCTGCCGCAGCAGTATTTTGAACCCCGGTGTATTGCTCCGGTGATACTTCAGTGCTACTGACAAGTTTCAAGTCGGAAGGATTGGTTATTAGAGTTTTATCAGGGGAAACCGGTCTTTCAACCAAAATCGATGGTTCAGGTTGAGCGGTATCCAAAATCGGCTTAGCCGAATCGGTACTGCCATGCAAAAAAATTACCTGCGGCGAACGGAAATACCATAAACCAGTAGCTATAATCACAGTTATACTTGCAGCAGCCATCCAGAAAATTGGGAAAAGCGATTTTTTGCGTCTTTTCTGATCCATACGCACCGAAATTTTTTTCCAAACTGCCCCTGAAGGTTCGATTTCAAGATTTCCTAATCGATGTTGGAATAATTTATCGAGTTCTTTATCCGATATTGGACGCATAATTTAACCCCTCCATTTTAATTATTTTATCTTTCAAGATCGATCTCGCTCTCGATAATTGTGATTTAGATGCACCCTCTGAAATACCTAATTTCGCGGCAATTTCCTTGTGTGAATACCCTTCAATGACATACATATTGAATACCATCCGATAACCATTTGAAAGCTGCTGAACCAACTTCATCAAGTCATTCAATTCAAGTTTATCCGCATCCAGGGTGGAGGGCGTCTGATCATATACCTCATCCAAATCTACCACATTTAAACTTCTCAAATTTTGACGATAAATTTCAATTGCCGTATTGACCATTATTCTTCTAACCCATCCCTCAAATGAACCTTCCCCTCTGAACTCCGATACCTTGCTAAAAACTTTTAAAAAACCCATTTGGAGAATGTCCTCCGCCTCAAAAGTGTCTTTCGCATATCGCATACAAACGCCCATCATCTTGGAGGCAAGTGCTTTATAAAGGCTTTCTTGGGCTTTTCGATCGCCTTTTATGCACTTATCCAGCAAACTATCAATCATAAATGTCCGGTCCAAAACCCATGCTTTAAGCTTAAGATGACCGGATGTACCAATTAGTTGCATGAGGACTAAAAAAAATATAAAAATTTTAATTTCAAGAAACTGACCATAGATATAAAGTTAATGGGTCATTGAGGTAAAATGGGAAAATTTGAGAGTAATTGGGGTGTAATGCTGCGGCTATAACACCAGCCAGAGGGAAATTTAGGAAACAAATAGCTTGATTAAGGGATAGAAGATATCTTTTTTGCCTTTTAAAAAGCAAGGACTGTATCCATCGCTTGGTTCAGTCCGGCTCTGCTCTTAAGTTTTTGCCAGAGCAATTAGTATAGAAATGCTCACCAGTTATGGCAAAAAGCTATCGCTTCGATCCGGTTTAATTGGCTAAAGTAATGCTGCTATTATTGTTTGTTGCAAGGCGTTAAAATGAAAGGAAGTTTTCTCATCTAGAATGCCCGAGAATGCGATTCCGACCCCCCAAGCCCAATATCATTATTTAAGGATGAATTACGCTTGAATTATAAAAGAGGTTCTCGCTTGGACGAGAATAAGGTATTGAGAGGAGATCCGGACCTAAAATCGAAAAACAAGGAGGTTATCGCTTTCATGACAATAAAGTGTCAAGAGGATATTCGGGCTCAAGGGCGGAATTGCAGTTATATCAATAGCCTGCAATTGATAATTTAAATTTCATTTTTAGGTACTCACCGCTTTTAAATATTGAACGGTCATCTGGCGGGGGCCGGGACCTCCTCCCTATTGAGCAGTCACGGCATCTTGGCTGACTGTCCAACCCCATGGAAAACAGCTTCGGGTGAAACAAACACAGGTGGCAGCTCTATCTTTTCTGCATTTCTAAATGTTAGGTGCGCTATTCAACTTTCAGCAAAAAAATAGGGCAGAACACGGGAAAAGTAGCAACAGACCCTGGTTTCCAAAAGCGGAGCAAAATAGTCAGGTTAAACTTAGCCCAGAAAGATGTACTATCGATCTGATGTTAATTAAATGGTTTATATCGAACTTTGGTTATTTTACACTCAGGGTGCCCTGCATTGATTGCGTTAGCAGCGGTTATTTTCCTTTGGCTTTATGTAATCTGAACTCCTGTTTATACATCAGGAAGGAGGAATTAGAGAATTCGATTTTCCTTGAGCCCGCAGGTCTCCCCAGATCCATCAAAGGTTCGAAACGGAAATCCATATACAAATTAGGGAGTAGCTTCTGCTGATAAGAATAGCGAAGAATAAATAATTTTCTATTCCTTTCAGAATATCCCTGATGAATAATGTGCTGGGAAACACTCTGATAAATTGGCATTCCATCGCTTGAAATAAAGGCATTTCCTTTCCATAATGTTCCCACCAAGGACCCTAAGCTTCGGGTATCAAAACCCGCATTCAGGTACCAGCCATTTCCCCGTGAATAAGGTTGAACATCGGTAAAGGAAAAATCATTAAATCCAATCAGGTAATTTTCTGTCCTCAAATTCTTAATCCATCCTGAGAAGGGAATCTTTAATTTAAAACCCAAAGCTGAATTGACCAAAGTTTGTAATGGATCATCTAATAAATCGATCTGACCTCCCTGATGAAAAACTGTCAATTGTATTGGTACAGAAAGACTCAAACTTGAATTTTTGATCAGACTAAGCTCCGCCGAGAGTCCGCCGAGTACTTGCTCCTGCTCTAAACTCGGTTTGTAAATCATCCTTTGCCAGTTAATAAAGGCATCCAGAAATAAATTCTTACCATTAAGAATAAACTGGGTTCCATATTCCACCGGTTCGGTAATCTTTTTTTCAAAATCATAAATCGGTTCCAGCATTCGGTGATGAATATTTCCTTCCAGGACACCATTCACCAGAGTGGTATTTCCATGCTGGTATTTTAAACTGATTAAAGGGTAGGTTCTATAAATACCTCTTCCGCCAAAATCCTTCCGAAGATGTACCCCTGTAGTCACCACTAATCTTGGATGAGCATAATAAACGAGTTGTGGCTCCAGCTGAGCTCCGAACAAGGTATATCCGTCCTGAATTTTATTGAAATACTCATAATTACGCATGTAATTGAAATTATGCATACTCAGGTAAAGTTCGCCGGTACGGGCACTATCCGGACGGATGCGGTATTCCAGACTGTCATTTAGAATCTGCGCTTCTGAGGAATAAAATAAAACACCAAGTATCAATAAGAATAGAATTTTCTTCATTGGAAAGATCCGGGACATTTAACAGGAGAAAATTAGCATAAAAATACAGAATTAGGATTAAAAAACAGATGAACAGCTATACCGGAGAATCATTTTGGTCATGTTCCATATCAAATAGATCGATGTTAAAACGAATAAAATTTTCAGTTAGGGTTTGGTAATTGAGCGTAGAATGGGGATATTTAATAAAGGCTGTGAAAATCATGGCAAGCCAGCCATTTTGGGCGGCTTGGGAGAGTTATTTAGCGGGTATAAACAAATTATGCCTCATTGTAGGACGATACGAACAATAAAATCAATAAAATGAAAAATTTAAACAACATCGGACTTGACAAATCAAAATCAGAAGAATTAGCAAAGAAACTAAACGTTTTATTGGCTAACTATTCCATTTTCTACCAAAACACAAGAGGTTATCATTGGAATATTAAAGGACATAAATTCTTTGAATTACACTTGAAATTTGAAGAATTATATAATGACTTGCTTCTAAAAATTGACGAAGTGGCAGAACGTATCTTGACCCTTGGACATACTCCAAGCCATAAATATTCTGACTAAAAATCATCATCCACTATTATTGAAAGCAACCAGGTTTCTGACGGCATTAAAGCAGTTGAGGAAATTGTCAACTCGTTTAAAATTACAATAACACTTCAAAGAGAATTGCTCGATTTGTCTTCTGAAACCGGTGATGAAGGAACAAATGCTTTAATGAGTGATTACATAAGAGCTCAAGAAAAATTAGTTTGGATGTATTCTTCATTTTTGAATAACTAAAATCAAATGAAAATACTTGGAGTAATTATTTCTTCATTGGCTGTTCTATTATTAACAAGTTGCACGACCAAAGCACAGCAGACAACAAACGAAGTTAAAATCGTTGGACAAATGAAAAACGTAATGTGGAAAGGAGAACTTTATGGGAACATAAACCTTGACACTATTACTAACAAGACAAGTTTGTATGGACTTGGACCTGTTGAGTATTTAGCAGGTGAAATCCTAATCATTGACGGTAAATCATATAAATCAACAGTAACTCCCGACACGACAATGAAAGTGGAAGAAACTTACAACATTAAAGCTCCATTTTTTGGTTACGCCAACATTTCAAAGTGGACAAAACAAACTTTGCCCCACAGCATACAGACGATTCAACAACTTGAAACTTATCTCGAGAAAGTGACTAAAAATTCGCCACGACCTTTTATGTTCAAACTAACAGGAACAGTAGAACAAGCTATAATTCATATCGTGAATTTACCGAAAGGTTCAAAAGTAAGTTCGCCAGACGAAGCTCATAAAGGACAGAAAAATTACGAACTCAAAAACGAACAAGCGGACATTGTAGGATTCTTTTCGACTGAGCATAAAGCAATCTTTACGCACCACGACACATTTTTACATATGCACTTAATGACAACCGACAAACAAAAAATGGGACATTTGGACGAAGTGTTGTTTAAAAAAGGAACAATGAAATTGTATTTACCGACAGAATGAAAGAACAACAAAGGCATAACATCACCTATACGCAAGCAGGGGTTTAGTGCTTCGTATGACAGGAAAGTACTAAATTTAAAGTTCAGTTCTTCGTAGGAGGTTCAGTGGTTAAAATCCCTGCCTGCGTAAAGCTGAAAACCGTTAGCAGTAATGGCAGGAAACCGATTCCAAATGGGAAACGCGACTGAAAAAATATAAATTTGCAGCTTATAGAAATAATTAATGGACAATCGCTTTACGGACATAATTAAGCTAATAAAACAATCTCGGACAAATGCTATAAAAGCCGTAAATGCTGAACTGATAAATCTTTATTGGAATATTGGAGAATATATCAGCAATAAAATTGAACTATCAGAATGGGGCGACTCTGTAGTGACGGAATTAGCCAAATTCATCCAGATACATGAACCCGAAATCAAAGGCTTCTCCGATAAGAATTTATGGAGAATGAAGCAATTTTATGAGACTTACAAGGTTTTTCCAAAACTCTCAACACTGTTGAGAGAAATTAGCTGGTCACATAATTTGGCGATTTTTTCAAGGTGCAAGACTGCTGAAGAAAGAAAGTTTTATCTAAAACTATCTAAACAAGAAAGTTATAGTTTCAGGGAACTTGATCGACAAATTTCTGCAAGCCTATTCGAGCGGACAATGATTGGAAATTCAAATCTCTCGACAACATTGAGAGAAAGTAAACACGACATTTCAAACACCTTCAAAGACAGCTATGTATTTAAATTTTTGAACTTACCTGAACCACATAGTGAAAGTGAATTGCAACGTGGACTTGTAATGTGAGTGCTCTGCTTGATACTTTTTGCTTTATTTGAAATGTTTCTCGTCCTGAAAAAGTTTACAGAGATTGTTAATAATCCTGGTATTGGTTTACAGTCGAGAGGTAGAGACAATATCCTACACCATGTTTTTCTGTTTACTCAAAAATAAATTAATCGGAGGTCGACAAAAAGGATTATTTACCCTTCAATCGATAATACTTATAGATCTTAACTGCTGTCATGATGACCGCGCTAAAGATTACAAGTCCGCTTAGACCATAGATCCAATCCACAGCACTTTTCAAGATCACAGTAAAGACAATAGCAACCAGGAAGATCGTTGCCAGCTCATTCCAGAACCTCAACTGGGTGGAAGTCAAGCTGAAAACACCTTGTTTTAATTGGTTTATAATATTCTGGCAGATGAAATGATAGATCAGCAGGCCCAGCACAAAGGCCAATTTAACCAGCATCCAGTTCATGCTCAATAATGCCGGATTTAGCCAGATCATACCAAATCCGGCCAAAAAAGAAAGCACCATGGCAGGGGTAGTAATAATATACCACAACTTATGCTGCATGATCTCAAACTGCTTCTGGAGTGTGATGCGTTCCTGTTCAGGCCTTTCATTCGCCTCCACATGATAGATAAACAGACGCACAATGTAAAAGAGCCCCGCCATCCAGCTGACTACGAAGATGATGTGTATTGCCTTGAAATATAGGTATATCATAGTCTATTTATTGAAGTAGAAAGCTTAAAGCTTAAAACTAATTCTCTAATCACTGTTCTGCAGTTAAATTAAATTTACAGAAAAAAAGCAATCCACCTTCAGTACGATATTGAATTTTATAATTTCACTGACATAAAACCTGCAGTATTTTTATCTATACTGAAAGAATCGTTCATAAGCTTTAGCCCTAACACAAAATCTCCGTTAACTTTTTTTCCTCCGCCCAGGGCGGACGGTGCGGTAGGCACAGACCAAGCCTTAGCATTAACTTTTATAGCATCAGGTGCAGCGGCGGCATTTATTCGTTTTTGTATATTGTTTTTTAAGGTACTCATGGTCTCGTCGTTCCTCCTCGGCATGTTAATTTCTGCCCGTCCGAACGGGTCCATCCGGGCGGGCTGCAGGAACCTCCCGTAGGGAAGCTTGAGCACAAATGAAAACAACAAAAAAAGCGAAAAAAGTAAAGAGAAAAATCAAGAGTTAAGAATATGATTATTATTCCTACAATCTCAATTTTTTCCGGACACTACTTATTAATTAATAACGGAACTCCTTAATTACCTCCACCGCATACTTCACATGATCAAAAGGAATATCCGGCATTATACCATGACCCAGGTTAAAAATAAAGCCATCCTCACCTCGCATCCGCTCAAACAAACGATAGATGCGTTCTTTAATCACTTGCTTTTCGGCATAGAGAATATGCGGATCCAGATTTCCCTGAACAGCAATCCCGGAAGAAAGTTTTCTCTTGATATCCAACAGGTCGGCATTCCAGTCGATTGAAATCACATCCGGTTTTGCTTCTGCCATAATTGGTGCAAAAACAGAACTTCCCTTGCAGAAAGATATCACCGGAACATCCTTTCGGTTCAAACCTTCAATAATTTGTTTATTATATCGATGTGAAAATTCATGATAATCATCCCAACATAATGCCAAAGCCCAGCTATCAAACAACTGAACGGCATTTACACCGGCCGCGATCTGAAGATTCAAGTAATCAATGGTTACTTTTGCAATCTTGGCAAGCAATTGATGAGAAAGCTCAGGATGGTTGTGCAGCATCAGCTTGGTCAGCTTAAAATCTTTTGAAGATCCACCTTCTACCAGATAACTCATGACAGTAAACGGAGCACCGGCAAAACCAATTAGAGGAATCTTTCC
>VGGW01000024.1 GCA_016868395.1 Bacteroidota bacterium
AGTTCTTTCCTCGTGGGAGTGCAATATTCGGGATTTTAAATTATTAATGCAATATTTGCATCAAAAATTTTTAAAATCCTTATGAGTCTAGTTATAATCGGTTCCGTTGCCTTCGACGCCATTGAAACTTCCTTCGGTAAAACAGATAAAATTGTTGGAGGAGCAGCTACCTATGCCAGTTTAGCAGCTTCCTATTTCTATAAAAAGGTAAAGATCGTGGGGGTCGTTGGGGAAGATTTTCATCAGGAAGACATTCAAAATTTTAATGAACATGGTATTGATACCGAGGGACTCCAAATAAAAAAAGGCGAAAAATCTTTTTTTTGGTCCGGAAAATATCATAATGACATGAATAGCCGGGATACACTAATCACCGAATTGAATGTTTTGGGTGATTTTGATCCGATTATTCCGGCCAGTTATCAAGACTGTGAATTCCTTATGTTGGGTAACCTATCCCCACAGGTTCAGCAGACGGTAATCAATCGTTTAAATAATCGTCCCTCACTAATTGTTCTGGATACCATGAATTTTTGGATGGATATTGCCTTAAATGATTTATTAGCCGTAATCAAAAATGTGGATGTCCTGACAATCAATGACGCCGAGGCAAGACAATTGTCCGGTGAATATTCCTTGGTGAAAGCTGCAAATAAAATTCTGGCGATGGGGCCTAAATACCTGATTATAAAAAAGGGTGAACATGGCGCTTTATTATTTCATGAAGATTTGATCTTTTCCGCTCCGGCCCTGCCTCTTGCTGATGTATTTGATCCAACCGGTGCCGGTGATACATTCGCCGGAGGATTCATAGGGTACCTTGCACAGGTTGGAACCATCAATTTCCACAATATGAAAAATGCGATCATCTTTGGTTCTGCCCTGGCATCATTCTGTGTTGAGAAATTTGGTACCGAACGGATCCAAAATCTCAGTCAGGAAGAAATTGAGGCCAGAGTACAGCAGTTTGTGAGATTGAGTAAATTTGTGATTGACAAATAAAATAGAAAGCAAAAAGGATAAAACTTCAATTCAAGGTCAATCATTAGGGGGCTTGCTTTTAGCAGTTTCTAAGCCCTGCTTCCTACCAAATTTTTGATTGATTTTTGTTGCCTGTTATTCCGCTTACGGTGCCTGATTAGTCCACGTCCCTAGCTTAAGGATGGAAGGCCAAAAATCCTCTTTTCACCGCCATTAAAATTATTTTGGTCACATTATTACGTATTTTTACACTCGGGTAATTTAATTAACCTGAGTTCGATACCTGAAAGATTAATAAATATCCTTAAAATGGATTTTATACCGCTCCGGATGCGTATGATTTGATTTTGGAAAGCAATACCTGCGTGTTATCGCTTCCTTTAGTCCTTTCCTCCGGAGTATTTCCGGCAAGAAATGGTACTTGATTTCAGATGATTCCTAGCCGGAAGATACCTCCTTCGGCGAGGTTTAGTTTACCCAGTGCTGTTTTTCATCGGGAGGGGCAGTCCGCTAATAGAACCCCGAGCCCTGTGAAACAAACCCGGGTGGCAGACCTATCTTTTTTGCATTGCTGAATGTTGGGTGAGCTATTCAACTTTCGGCAAAAAAATAGGGCAGAACACGGGACTGGAATAAGCCAGGAGCAACGAACCCTGCTTTCCAAAAGCTGAGAAATATAATCAGGCTTCGGCAGGAGCTTATATCGATCTCAGGTTAATCAATCTTTGTTTTAAATAATCTAAGCTCTATGATCAGGTATCGAACAATGAAAGCAGAGGACATAGCAGAAGGCCTAAAGCTCTGTCGAATAGCCAATTGGAATCAATTGGAAACCGATTGGCAGCTGCTTTTACAACTCAGTCCGCAGACCTGTTTAGTTGCCTGCCATGATGAGCAGGTTGTGGGGACAGTGACTACCATCCACTATAAACATTTATTTAGCTGGATTGGGATGGTATTAGTTCATCCGAATTATAGGCGGCAAGGTATTGGAATGCACTTATTGAAGCAATCCTTGCAAGTCTTAAATCTCCGGCAAACGGTTAAATTAGATGCCACACCTAAAGGCAGAGAAGTTTACCTAAAATTGGGTTTTGAGGATGAATTTCAATTAAGTCGCATGTATCTTCTGCCAAAAGAAAGTAAATTCACTAAGACAAGAGTCAGGCCAATATTGAAAAAGGACTTACCCTCAGTCGTCGATTTAGACCACAAAATTTTTGGTGCCGACCGATCTGCTTTATTGGAGAGGATGTATGAAAACGCTCCGCAATTCGGCTTGCTGCTGGAGGAGGAAAACCAAATCAAGGGATTTATTATGGGAAGGCGCGGACATGATTTTAATCACCTCGGACCAATCATTGCACAAGATAATGAATCAGCAAAAGAACTCCTTAAAGCGTCTTTGCAAACTGCTCAGGGTCATCCCCTCATTCTGGATGTGCTGCACATCGAACCTGAATGGATCGCCTGGCTGCAGGAGATGGGTTTCAAAGAACAGCGGCAGTTTGTCAGGATGTTTAGGGGTAAATATCATTTTCCGGGTGTGCCGGGGAAACAATTTGCCATTATTGGTCCGGAATTCGGTTGAATTGAATCCTATTGGCGATAGAATCTGATTCCAATCGAGGTTTACCATTTCCAGCGCGCGTGATTCGGTTGCGAAATAAGCTCAAACCGATTATCAGTCCATCCGAGTATGCTCACATTCCTGAGTAAATTTATTTTTTTTTACCAACTAAACTGAATAAAAAGTATTTTACCCATCTTCAAATTGCCTTGATTCAAAAAAATGAAAATGGACTAAATTTAATCGTTATTTTAAAGGGAATCAAGGAAATGATAATTTTGAATACTTTAGATAATGAATTCGTATTTGGCTTAACTTGAATCAAATCATGAAACAAACGAAACACTATTTTCTTTTTATATATTTTTTACTGACGGGTTTTGTTTGTTTGTCACAAACTAAGCCCTATGACTTTCGAGATAGATTAAATGGCAAGCCAATTTTTGAAAACGGATACATAGATCAGCCATATGTGGTGGTTCTGGATTCCGGCGAATGGCTTTCTGTATTTACCACCGGTTCAGGAGCTGAAGGTTCTGGTGGTCAGCATATCGTTTCATCTGTTTCTAAGGACAAGGGAAATTCTTGGTCAAAGCCTGTTCTTATTGAAGAACCATCCGCCGAATCAGCATCCTGGGCTATGCCCTTCAAGACTAATTATGGTCGCATTTATGTGTTTTACAATTATAATGGGGATAAAATTCATAGCCTGAATTCTCTTACTAATATTCGTGAAGATATGTTGGGCTGGTATTGTTTCAAATACTCGGATGATCAAGGTAAAACCTGGTCCAAACGCCACCGCTTGCCAATTCGAACTACTCTAGTTGATCGAAATAATGACTGGGCAGGCAAGGTCCAGATTCTTTGGGGAATTGGTAAGCCAATCCAAATTGGTAAACAAGGAATGATGTTTGCATTTACCAAGCTTGGGAAATACATGCTGGATGAAGGCGAAGGCTGGTTTATGCGATGTGATAATATTAATACGGAGCGGGATCCTGAGAGGCTTCAATGGAATAATCTTCCCGAAGGGGATAAAGGATTGCGTAATCCTGATTTTGGTTCGGTGCAGGAAGAACAAAATATTGTGGAGTTGAGTAACGGGACTTTGTATTGTATGTACAGGACGGTGATGGGGCATCCTGCTGAGTCGTATTCATACGATGGCGGTAAAACATGGACCATGCCTCAGGTGCCGCATTACTATACTGGAGAACCGATCAAAAATCCACGAGCTTGTCCACGCCTGTTCAAAACAAAGAATGGAAAATATCTTTTTTGGCATCATGTCAATGGAGGTTCTGATTTTGAAAATAGAAATCCTGTTTGGATAACTGGTGGCATCGAATTGGATGGCAAGATCAGCTGGTCACAGCCTGAAATATTACTTTATGCGCCTGGTCTTTCTAAAGAAAGATTAAGCTATCCTGATTTGGTTGAACAAGATGGAAGATATTGGATTACGGAGACTAACAAATTGAAAGGTCTTAGTCACGAAATTGACCCGGAGTTCTTTGAGAAACTTTGGGGGCAGTTCAAACTGAATACCCTTTCCACCAATGGTTTGGTGATAAACGATAGGGGAGTCGACCTGATTAAAAAGGAATTTATTCTGCCTGCTGTAGAGGAACCTTCAAAAGGTGAGGGATTTACCATCAATCTGGTGGCCGATATTACCGGATTGAAGGAAGGCCAGGTAATTTTTGAAAGCAGGGTTAAAGATGGTAAAGGGTTTTGGCTTGAAATGAGTGCCAATTATTCGGTAAAATTTACCATGACGGATGGTGTAAAGACCATATCCTGGAACTCTGATGCAGGACTGATCAAATTCATAGGTACTACCGAGATTTCATTAATTGTAGATTACCGCGCTAAGATTATCAGTTTTGTTATTAATGGGGTTTTTAACGATGGCGGTAAAGAACGTGTGTTTGGTTGGGGTCGATTAGACAATACCATGAGCGTTGTAAGCACAAATAAAATAAATATTGGAGATATACGGACTGGTGGTGGATTAAGGGCAGACAATGTTATCAAAGCCTTTCGTTTTTATAACCGACCCCTTATGGTTACCGAGTGTGTAGGAAATTACAGGAGTCAATTGAAACCATAAAATTTTAAGTCAAACCGTCAAAATATTAGATTTATACCTTAAGAGGCTCTGGCAAAAAAGGATAATACAATAATTCATACCACAGTGTCGTTCTCGATGGCGTGCAAACCGGTAACTTGAAAAATTCAATTTAATTGAATGTTCTCACTGCTGGAAAGCCCCTTAAACTGCACCTCAATTTTGGGAGGTTCATCCCCGCTAAAATCAGAATCGATTAGGATAACCTGCGCTCCTTGAGAAAGAACCGGAGGCTTTGTTTTTAGCAGGAAAGATCCTTTTGGTTTTCCGTTTTTATCGTAATAACGAATGGTTTCGCTGCCATCAGAAACCAGACTTTCTCCGGCTGCCAATTCAATCGGGAATAAAAGCTCCAGGTAATTATTGATTTGCATCTTTATATTTTTTACGCTCCCCTGAGTGCCGATAACCTGCATTCTAAATTGCAGGGCTTGTTCTTTCCAGGGATATTGCAAATTCCAGGTGGTATGCGTGGGTTCACCCGGCTGACGCTCAAATTTCTCGCGGGTAAAAATTGGCGACAGGGCATATTGATGTAATACCCAACGACCTTCAGCTTTTTTCTCGAGATGAAATTCATTCTTTGGGTTCTTCAATCGCTCTTGCTGAGCCTGATTGAAGGCATTCCCATTACGTGCGCGCTCCCACTCCCGAATCGCATCCAGTAATTGGTTTGAAAGCGGATTTTTCCGCAGGGCTGCCGGTCTGGCAACCATCGCAAATCCGGCATTATATCCGGCAGCTCTCGCGAGCATCCATTCCATCTCTGCAAGGGTCGTATTTTCAGCAAGCAGATACCAACCCAGCATGTGCGGCATATAGTTGCGGTCGAATAAGCCCTGATTATCAATCCGGTATTGTTGCATACTTTCTTTAAATCCACCGTACCAGGGCTCGCCCCAATTGTAATAGGATCCTATGTGCCAGTAAAAGGTTTTGCTTAAACTGGTGCCGATCATAAAATCATGTTTAACCCGGTCATAGACATCCTTAGCCAATAGTTCTATCGCATAATCACCTTGTCCGGATGCCAGGGCTCCTTCATGCCCATCCAAATCCAGATGATCCACACCGGTCTCATTCATCAGATCGGCAATGTTTTTGGCAATGTCGCGCTGCATATCCAAATTTGGAAAGAACACGTTATAAGAATGATCAAAAAGCTTTCCGACCTGTTCACCGGCAGGATGTTCCGCTTTGATCGTGCCAAATGCACCGCGTTGGCAATCCAACAAGAAATAGGGCGCAGTGTTGCTGACGGATTTATAGCGTATCAACTCGGATCCTATTTTTACGGTATGCAGGTTATTCCCTTTTTCATCAATAAAATACTCCGGAGAAATTATCTCAATGCTTGTTTGATCGGCATCAATCTTGCTGTTCAAGTTAGAGGTGCCTGTGAAACTCAAGCGATTATCGGGTATTGGTGTAATATAAGGATCATTCGTGTTGATGAAATTGCTCAGCGTATGCATCCCCAGATACAAACCGGCCGCATGGGCTTTATCGACACAGGTTTTTAAACCATTTTTCCCATTTGGAAATTGCTGAGGATCCAGGACAAAATTACCCCAGCTCTTAAATGGTCCTTCATGATACAGGGAGACGAGTCCGGCACGCTTGGTGTAAGCAATCATTTCATCGATATCATTTTCACCATAGGAGGATATCATGTACGACTTACCATAAAGTTTTGATTTTTTATACCAAACGCCGTCGATAGTGGGATGCGGAAGGTTTTCGGCAATCTCAATTTGTTCCAGCAGGTCGAACGTTTTAGACTCTTGGCAGGAAAATACAGCGATTTTACTTCCGACGACTGTTTCGCCTTTTAGTGCGGCGACCGGCATGTTTTTGTAAAGCCCGCCCCAGGCATCTACAAATCGATTGCGATCCCGGTTAATGGAATAGGCCTGTAGATTACTCCCCCATGCTGCCGGCACTGCGGCAATACCTCTTGCCCAGGTGCTGCCTTCCGCACTGGGATAAGCTCCCCCGAGTGTTTTGATGTTTAAAACTTGGATCCCCAATGATACTTCACCGTCACGTACCACCCCAATTATTTCGCCAATCGTCTTACCAATGGTATTTGGGAATGGTCCCCAAATAATGGCATCGATTTTACTCTCAGGAACCGCCTTGCTTATTTCAAAAACCAGGTGGCTGTTTTTAGTGGTGCTTTGTATTTCAATACTTACTCCTGCTTCCTTGAATCCAAGGGTGATTTTCTTTTTAACCTTATCATAGGTCATGGAACTGGCAGGGTATCGATTATTTTTACTCACCAGGGTGATCAGAGAGGCAATGGTATCGGTGGCAAGATAGTTTTTACCGGTTGAGGTATTGGATAATTCGGTCACCGTACCTTGTTTGCTGATACTCATCCTTAGTTCGCCCGCAGAAAAAGATACCTGGGCCCATGAAGAGTTGGATAGAGCAATTAAAGCCACCAATAGGCTTGACTGAATGTGTGTAATGAATTTTGGAAATGCCATAAATATTTTAGTATGCAATCTGAAATTAAACTTAAATTACTGTATTTTTCGTGAAGGAATAAACATCCTAAATTCTATTTATTTATTCTTTATGCAAAGAAGATTTTTCTTAAAGACATCCGGGATCTTAGCTGCCGGAATGTATGCCTCGAGAGCCAGAGCCATTGCCGGCCCTTTCTTGCCCGGAGAACTGGTCCATAATATTCCTGTAGATAAAAAACTTGACCCCCAATGGTTAAAATCATTGTATAATCGGGGAGCGGTGACGACTTATCTTAAAAGTAAGGATGAGCTTAAGTTTATTGGGATGCCGGTTGGTGGAATCAATACCGGTACAGTTTACCTAGGTGGCGATGGGCGTTTATGGTTATGGGATATTTTTAATTCTCAGCAGGAGGGAATAGACCCTAAATCTGTGGATTGGGGAAGTGAATTACATGTCGGTAAGAAAGTTCGTTCACGCGATGGCTCAGCCTATGTTCAGCCTGCAAAGGATATCCGCCCTTTGGAACAAGGGTTTGCTTTTAAGATTCAGGTAGGAGAACAGCGTTTTTTAAAACGGATGATTGCTGCCGATTGGGATGAAATTGTATTTGAAGCTACTTATCCAATGGCTACTATTCGATACATATCTAAGGATTTACCCCTTGAGATTATTGCCAATGTGTATTCCCCATTCGTTCCATTGGATGAAAAAAAATCAGGTTTACCTTGTACAATCTATTCATTTTCTGTTCTTAATAAATCCGAAAAATCGTTGAGCTTTTCCATATTGGGTTGGTTGGAGAATAAAGTCTCCATTCGATCCGCCGGTGCAAAAGATAGGCGCAGGAATGAGGTAATAGCTGATGGTCAATTTAAAGGGGTTCAATGCAGCATAAATCTCAACGGTTCATTGCTCCAATTACAGGAGCCTGATTTCGGTACTTTGGGCATTGCTGCTATGAGCGGAACTGCTAGGTCGATTACCGATCTGCAATTACCGCTTACACATTCATCATTCAGTCAAGAAAATGAGCGGTTGACAGAAAAATCGATAGACCAGCAGTTAATTGCGGCAGTCAGCACCTCCTTTCTGATTAAACCCAAAGGTGCAGCGGAGGCCCATTTTTCAATTGCATGGCATTTTACCAATTTAAAATTAGATCAGGCCATCAAAGAACGTGGCCGGTATTATGCCAATTGGTTTGGTTCTGCTTTTGAGGTATTGTCCTATGTGAAGAAAAATTTTACGACACTCCGTGGTGAAAGTAAATTATGGAAAGATACCTGGTTTGATTCGAGTCTACCCTGGTGGTTTTTGGAGCGAACTTTCTTAAATATTTCGACATTGGCTACCACCACGGCCCATCGATTTCAGTCAGGCAGGTTTTATGCCTGGGAAGGGGTTGGTTGCTGTCCGGGTACCTGTACCCATGTTTGGCAATATGCACAGGCGGTAGGGCGGATCTTCCCCGGTATAGAGAAAGATACCCGGGAGAGGGTTGATTTGGGTTTATCCTTACAGGAGGATGGACTGATCTGGTATCGGGGTGAAGTAGTTAAAACCGCGGCTATTGATGGTCAGGCCGGCACCATTTTACGAATCTATCGGGAGCATCGAATGAGTGCAGATCCGGAGTTTTTGACTAAAAATTGGGAGAAAATTAAACGGGCAACGGAGTGGGTTATTCGTCAGGATAAAAACCGGGACGGGATGGAGGATACGCCAATTGAAAATACGCTGGATGCAGTTTGGGATGGTGAAATTGCCTGGTTAGTGGGTTTATGTATTGCCGCAGTGAAGGCGGGGGCTGCCATGGCTGCCGAAATGAATGACCTGCCCTTCCAAAAAATTTGTGAAGAATATGTGAGTAAGGGGACTAAAAACATGGAGGAAAAGCTATTTAATGGGGAGTATTTTATTCATAAACCCGATGAAATAAAAGGGCGTGAAAAGCTGGGATCGTATAATACCTGCCATATTGATCAGGTTTACGGACAGAGCTGGGCGCATCAAGTTTCTTTAGGCCGGATCATCGACAAGGAAAAAAGCCTTGAGGCCCTCCGGTCCTTATGGAAATATAATTTCACTCCTGACGTGGGTCCTTACATTAAAGAACGTCCCGGCGGAAGGCCTTATGCCCTTGCCGGTGAGGGGGGAATGGTCATGAACACCAATCCTAAAAATGAATCCAGACCCTATGGAGATAATATTACCTGGCAACTGGGCTATTTCCATGAATGCATGAGTGGTTTTGAGCATCAGGTAGCTTCCCATATGATGGCTGAGGGAATGACTGATGAGGCCATGGTCATCACCCGGATGATTCACGACCGTTATCATGCAGCCAAGCGTAATCCATTTAATGAGATTGAATGCAGTGATCATTATGCCAGGGCCATGGCTAGCTATGGAACCTTTATTACGGCATGTGGCTATGACTATCACGGGCCAAAAGGGCATATGGGTTTTGATCCAAAATTGAGCCCTGAAAAGTTTAAAGCTCCATTTACTGCAGCTGAAGGCTGGGGGACCTATGAACAGATTAGAGAAGGGCAAAAACTGGAGGCTAAACTTAGTCTGCATTATGGGAATTTGAGATTGAATAGTTTCTCTCTGTCTACGAAGCATGAGGTAAAGAATATGGAAGTAAGGCTTGACGACCGGATTGTTCAGGCCAGCTATAATCAGGAAGCTAACAACTGCACGATTCAATTTCCAAGCACCATCAACTTGTTGTCAGGTCAAAATTTGATCATTAAATTATAGCTTATGCAAATAGAAAAAAATACTGTGGTAGGCATTCATTATACCCTTAAAAGTATCCATGAGGATTTAATTCAGGATACCAGAGCTTATTCCCCTGAATATTATTTACATGGAGCAGGTAATTTACTCCCCGCACTTGAAAGGGCCTTGAATGGCAAGCAGGCCGGCGATGCCCTAGGGGTTATTATTCCTCCATCGGAAGCATTTGGCTTAAAAGAAGATGCCCTGGTGCTTCGGATCAATCATGATGAACTGCCCGACCTGGTGAATGTTGGAACCGGAGAATTGGTGCTGCTGGCCGATGGGCGTGAAGGGATTCTGATTGAAAAAAATACGGATTTCTCAATTGTAGATACCAATCATCCTTTGGCCGGCGAAAGTTTAGTTTATCAGCTTCAGGTAGTGGAAGTAAGACCTGCTACTGAAGAAGAAGTAGAGGCCGGCAGCCCTTTCCCGGACGTTAGAGGCTGTTTCGGTGCTAGTGGATGTTGTTGATTGGTACCGGCCTTGTCAATGTCATCCTGCAAATGGCCTCTCGACATATAAAATTAGAAGGAATTCGTAAATATTATCAGGGGAATGGTTTTTAAGCAGCATCACCTTGATTGGTAGATTGAATTGGCCAGTGCTTAAGAACATCCGAAAGGCCTTTAGACAATTTGAATGAAATTTTTATTTCCTATCTTGTCACTAATTATCAATTCAATATAAAATCTCAATCCAGTGAAAAGATATTTTAACATTTTAACCATTATCATTTTATTTAGTGCCTGTCAGAAACCGGCTCCTCAAAAAGGAACATTTGGCTATGACCTGGATTTTCTTAAAAAGCATCATCCGGATTTAGTGCTGCTGCAGGATTCGGCAAGTGCTGCACAACTGATCGTTCTACCCGCTTATCAGGGTAGGGTGATGACCAGTACCTCGGATGGAGAAGAGGGAATGAGTTATGGCTGGATTAATCATGATCTCATTGCCGAGGGGACATTTTCAGAACAGTTTACCCCGGTGGGTGGCGAAGAAAGATTTTGGCTCGGTCCTGAGGGTGGGCAGTTTTCGCTTTTCTTTAAAAAAGGATCGGACTTTACCTTTGATCATTGGTTTGTTCCTAAAGCAATTGATTCAGAGCCTTTTAATTTAGTTTCTTCCACTTCAACAGAAGCAAAGTTTGAAAAAGCGATGCGTTTGGAAAATTACAGCGGAACTGCCTTTGATCTTCAGGTAAACCGAACGGTGACTCTTCTGAAGAAAAGTTTAATCGATGAATTCCTCGGACTTGAACTAAGTTCGGACATACGTTCAGTTGGATTTCAATCGGTTAATAGTATCACCAACACAGGTTCTGACACTTGGAATGAGAAAACCGGGTTATTATCCATATGGATTTT
The DNA here is from genome assembly GCA_016868395.1 of Bacteroidota bacterium. Classification (GTDB taxonomy): domain Bacteria; phylum Bacteroidota; class Bacteroidia; order Sphingobacteriales; family Sphingobacteriaceae; genus Daejeonella. Next base: position 11,321 of record VGGW01000024.1, read on the forward strand.
GAGCATGCTTCAATCCAATGATCAAACCAGTGTAATTGTTCCTTTTAGGCTTGGAGATACGACAAAGCTCGGAAAAATTGTAACTGATGATTATTTTGGCAAGCTGGGAACCGATCGCTTGAAAATTGAAGAGGGTTATTTACTCTTCAAGGCCGATGCAAAACAACGCAGTAAAATAGGTGTTTCTCCCAAACGGGCATTGCCTTTTGTGGGCAGCTTTGATGGCCAAAATAAGGTATTGACTATGGCACAATATACTCTCTCTGCAGGTTTTACACCTTATGTTAACTCAACCTGGAAGATACAGGAAAATCCATTTGAAGGGGATGCGGTCAATGCCTATACCGATGGACCGATTGATGGGAAACAGATGGGGCAGTTCTATGAGTTGGAAAGTTCTTCACCGGCATTAAGTTTGGCACCGGGTGCGAAAGCGGAACATATTCATCGAACAATCCATTTGAGCGGTCCGGTGGAAAAGTTAAATGAAATTTCTTTGAAAGTATTCGGATTGCCTTTAGATCAGCTGAAATTTAATTGATTATTCTGAAAAGTCGGTTTTAGACCATTTATGACTCGCATCTAGTTTAAAAGAACCCAAGTATTTCTGATTCCAGCTTTTAGGGGAGATCAGAGAAAGAAAAAGGGTATCATCTTTTTTGCTATACAAATGGTAGGTCTCTCCCATAACCGGGGTGAAATTATATTTGGCGGAATAAACTAATTCATTTAATTGAACTTCATTAACCAGGCGTTCATATTCTTCCCTTAGTTCATCAAATTTTGTTTTAAAATTTTTGTTAGCAAGCTCTGCATTGGCCTGTTTCCAGCTACCCACATTTTCAAGATTGATGGCCGGTGCACTAACATTGGTGCCGTAACTTAATCCTTTTTGATAATAACCTTTGTCCTTATCCCAAACAACTAAATCCGGTTTTTCTTCGTTTTCTTCCATTTTATTTTCAGGGCAATTGGATTAAAGCCTAAATAGCTTGCAAAAATAATTATTGAATCCGAGGATTGTTCAGATCTTGAATAAAATGACATGATTATTGGATAAGGGGTTAGGGGAGTCCTTCGCAATTAATAGGTATTGAATGGAGTCTTAATCATTCCCCCTTAGGTAGCTAACCCAATTTAAAAAGACAAGGAAATTGGCTTCAGGATTTGTTTACTGACTGATGTTTTTCAACTTCCATTTAATCAATTGTGGGTCAAAGTTCAGATTTTTAAAAAATCCGCGTCTCAATTCGCTGATTGGCCATTAATTAGGTTCAATTCATTGTAAAATCTTTGAATTATAAAGACCTGAAATATAAATTCTTTCCTTTTCCATTATATTAGCCTTCCAAAATCCCGATAAATGAAAAAGTTATTTCTTGTATTGTTTTTGCCCTTTAGTCTATTTGCACAGGATCGTCCGTATGGTAAAATATGGGCAACGCGTTCTCAGGTTATTGCACAACATGGCATGGCTGCAACTTCACATCCACTTTCTACACAGGTAGCGCTGGATGTTTTAAAAGCCGGCGGGAATGCCATTGATGCGGCTATTGCGGCTAATGCCATGGAAGGGGTGGTAGAACCTCATGTAAATGGAATTGGTGGAGATTTATACGCAATTGTTTGGGATGCGAAAACTAAAAAATTATATGGTATAAATGGTTCCGGTCGTTCTCCAAAATCACTGACCCTGGCCGAGTTCAGAAAAAGAGGCATTTCTCATATTCCCTCTCAAGGACCTTTGCCGGTTACTGTTCCGGGTTGTGTGGATGCCTGGTTTGAATTACATCAAAAATTTGGCTCAATGCCTATGCCCAAAGTGCTTGAGAAAGCAGTTTCCTATGCTAGAAATGGATTTCCGATTCATGGTGAATTGGCTAATTCTATGAAGTCAGTACCGGCATTGTATGGTTCATACCCCAATGTTAAAAATTATTATTACCCTGATGGGAATCTTCCTGTGGAAGGAGATGTATTTAAGAACCCGGATTTGGCTAATACACTTGAAAGAATTGGCAAAGAAGGCCGGGATGTTTTTTATAAAGGGGATATGGCTCGAACCATCGATGCCTTTATGAAGAAGAATGGAGGTTTTTTGAGTTATGAAGATATGGCTAGCCACACTTCTACCTGGGTTGACCCGGTGTCAGTCAATTACAGGGGGTATGATGTATGGGAATTACCGCCCAACGGACAGGGAATAGCTGCCTTGCAGATGCTTGCAATTTTGGAGGGCTATGATTTTTCAAAAATTAAATTAGGGAGCGCCGAGCATGTGCATTTGTTTACGGAAGCTAAAAAGTTGGCATTCGAAGATCGGGCTAAATTTTATGCCGACATGGACTTTGCTAAGGTTCCGGTTAAGGAGTTGATTTCTGAGGCATACGCTGCAGAGAGGAGAAAACTGATTAATCCCAATAAGGCGGCCATCCGGGTGGATGCGGGTAATCCGGCGATGAAAGATGGGGATACTATTTATCTGACTGTTGCTGATAAGGACGGGAATATGGTTTCCCTCATACAGAGTAATTTTAGAGGCTTTGGTTCAGGGATGATGCCCGATGGACTTGGTTTTATGTTCCAAGACCGCGGTGAGCTTTTTAATGTGATGAAAGAAGGTGAAAATAATACCTATGCACCGGGAAAGCGTCCATTTCAAACCATTATTCCTGCATTTATGACCAAGGATGGCGTGCCCGTGATGAGTTTCGGAGTGATGGGGGGCTCATTCCAGCCATTAGGACATGTCCAGATTGTGATGAATGTAGTTGATTTCGGTTTAAATATTCAGGAAGCCGGAGATTTTCCAAGAATGAATCATGATGGGTCATCTGAACCTACCGGGGAAGGAATGGCTCCAAAAGGAGGCACGATTACACTGGAGAGTGGTTATCCGTATGATGTTATCAGAGAATTAATGCAAAAAGGTCATCAGATTGGTTACATAAACGGCTTATACGGAGGTTATCAGGCGATACGCTGGGACCCGGTACGCAAAGTCTATTTCGGAGCATCTGAATCGCGTAAAGATGGACAGGCAGCTGGGTATTAAAGCTTAAAGCATATTGCTGAAAGCCAAAAGCATACTGGGCTTTTAAATTGGAATTCTTATCTCTAAATTTAATTGATTATCAATCCTTAATATGGAATTTGTTCAAACAATTTTAAAGCAGATCTGGGGCTTTTTTAGCTTTGATGGACTTATTGAAATCATCAAATCAGGTAATTACCGTTCCTTGCTCACCTATGATGGAATCAGCAGAGCTATTGCGCCCTTACTTCCGATTATTTTGATTCTCGAACTGATTAGGGGACTCCTTTACAAGCAGTTTAAGGTTGTAACTTATAAGATCTCTTTCTTCTCTTACCTCCTGAATTCAGTTATCGGAAGATATATTTCTGTGGGCATGACCATGGTCTGTATTGGCCTCTTTGAAAAATATGCCATTATGAACATCCAATTTACCTGGTACTGGTTCATTTATGGCTATATCATTTGGGAACTCGCCCATTTTGTTTACCATTATTTAGGGCATAAGGTCAGGCTATTCTGGTGCTTACATTCCACGCATCATGCACCTGAGAGTATGAATTTAGCGGTTTCCCATGCCCATTTCTTTCTCGAAGCACCTTATGCCGATATCATCAGAACAAGCATTTGCATGGTACTGGGTGTACCACCTGCCATGCTGTTTGTGATTATGTTTATTGATGGAACCTGGGGCTCCTTCATTCATATTGGTGAGTCAATGATGAAGAATGCGAGGTTGGGGTTGTTGGGGAAATTCATATTAACCCCCTCACATCACCGGGTACATCATTCGAAAAATATCGAATATATGGATATGAATTATTGTAATCTACTGAATATCTGGGATAAAGTTTTTAAAACCTATCAACCCGAAAAGGATGGTGTTCAGATTCAATATGGAATTACCAGAGAAATGAAATCCAATAGTTTTTTGGATGCTTATTTTGGCGAAATTGCAGCACTGGCAAAGGATGTTTATCATGCTCCGGGGGTAAAAAACAAGGTTTTATATATCTTTATGCCTCCGGGATGGAGTCATACCGGGGATCATAAAACGGTAGATGCACTAAGAAAAGCCATGGAACTGAAAAATAAGAAATGACTGCCATGCGGGAAGATTTAAAGAAAATCTTCCCGCATCGGACTAAATGTATCAATCAAAATACCCTCCTCAAGACAAAGAACACCATGAACTAGGTTGGAGCTCACCAAAAAAGCATCTCCACTTTTAAGTATTTGTTTTTTGCCGTCTATACTTACTTCAAATTTTCCGCTTTGTACATGGGTAATTTGAACGTGCGGATGCTTATGCAAGGGACCAATTCCACCTTTTTGAAAGTTTATTTTTACCATCATCAGGCTTTGATCATATGCCATAATCTTTCGCTCAACGCCTTCATCAATTTGATCCCATTCAATTTTTTCGTCTTCAATGAACTGTTGTGTCATTCTCAATGCGGTCTAAGTAGGCTCAAAGTTGAAGAAAAAACCTGAGGATTGAGGAAGAAATGCCCGGCTTTTTAATGGGAACCGACGAATAGGCAAGGGAGTAAAGAATAAATCCTGATTTCCTGACCGAATCAAGACCTCTTTTAGCCGGATTGTTTGGGCCTTTATGACTTTACAAAAATTTAATTCTGTGCTGTTTAATTAAATGTTTCCTGGAATAATCGTGGAGCCGGTAATTGAGATGCATGGATCAGAACTCATGGCCTACCTTGGATATTCCTTATCATAGGATTGAACCCCTAGAGGAGCTGATCGAAAATCCGTTTATGAAAATAGTATTCGTAAGTTCGATCTTTTCAATGCAACCTTCGTGAATTTATTATTTGATTTAATTCTTCGAAACCGTCTTTTTTTTCTAAAAAAAGCATTTTTTTCGATTAAAATTTACTTTCTTATTATTAATTAAGGTTTGATTTGCTAGAAAAATAACAAAATAGTAGTTTTAGGTCTGTATTATTAAAAAAACTTTTAGTTAGAAATGAGAAACTTCAAAAGCACACTTTCGATTTTTGCCCTTGCGGTCTTTACTGCTTCGGTATTATTTTCCTCCTGCAAACCTAAGAAGGTAATCAGTCAGGCCCCGGCAGCGCCTATACCTGCTGCAGTTCAAGAAGCTCCAAAGGTTGCAGCGGCTGTTGAAGCCGACTCTGATGGTGACGGCATCCCTGATTCAAAAGATAATTGTCCGAATAAGGCAGGTTCTGCTGTCAATGGCGGTTGTCCTGAAGTGGTAGCCTCAGAGGCCAGCTTTAACTATAAAAATATATTGTTTGAGTTTAATTCCTCGGTTCTGAAAACTTCGTCTTATACAGTTCTTGATGAAATAGCCAGAGAAATGAAGAAATATCCATCAATGAGTTTTAATTTAAATGGACACTCTTCTGCCGAAGGAACTGAGAAGAGAAATATGGTTCTTTCTATTGATCGGGCTACAGCAGTTAAAAGCTATTTGGTTACTGCCGGCATTAACGCTAATAATTTAATTACTAAAGGCTTTGGTGAGTCAGTGCCTCTAACTTCCAATGATACTGAATCCGGTAGACAGTTAAATCGAAGGGTAGAAATCAGAAAGCGGTAATCAAAAATTTATTTCATTCAGAAAAGGGTGTTTCATGTATTGGACACCCTTTTTTTTTGGAAACCTCCACTGCTCGGTAGGATGAAAACTTACAGTCGGACACGACTACTTTTATTTAAAAGGTCCATTTATCCGGGTTTTTAATAGCATTCCCGCTATTTTATTAATAGGATAGCCTGGTTATTTCATCGAAGTAGTAAGCCCCCAAGCTCTAATAAAATTCCATTGCAAACTTTCCATGTACACTAGTATTTCTGAAAATTAGGTATTGGCGGGGCTAAACCCCGACTCAAAATATTTTTTAATTTTCTTTTATCTTCATCTTAAATTCATGATGCTTATCCATTTTTAAGTAAAATCGAAAGAGCGTTATGATAACAATGGATATACCATCAGAAGGTTCTTATATCAACAGAACCGGAAGGAACAGAAAACTCCGCATATCAGAAGAAAAACTGATTGAAGGTTTAAAAAATATGGACGGGACTGCCATGTCGGCATTGTACCGTATGTATTCGGATTCATTATACCGGGTTATTTCAACCATAGTGGTTATTGAAGAGGTTGCTCAAGACTTGCTTCAGGAGACCTTCATTAAAATTTGGAAATCATTTCAGCAGTATGACCCCGGAAAGGGAAGGCTTTACACATGGATGGCAAGATTAGCCCGGAATATTTCCATCGATTATTTGAGAAGTGTGAATTATCGTAATTACACGGTTAGCGAAACACTTTCTGAATCAAACCAACAAATCGATCAAAAATTTCAAATTTTTTATAACCCTGAGTTGATTGGAGTAAGAGATATGACCTATATTCTTAATGAAGAACAACGATCTGCTTTAGATTTGATTTATTTCAAAGGATATACTCACGTGCAGGCTGCGGAAGAGCTTCACATCACGGTTGGCATTCTACGTTCACGCCTTCAATCATCAATCAAAATGCTGCGTAAGACGTTTAACAGGGAGCAGATAGGCTTAGGCTGAATCGACTATTATTTAACAGGAGAGCTTAAAAGCATATGCTCCCTCTGGGTATTTCCTGCCCATTCTCTTAGTATTTCTTAGCTTATTTTTTGATGGATTGAAATCAAGGAAGGGTACATTGCTCAACCCAATGGAAAGGGTGTTTCCTTAAATTATCCCTTACATTAAATGAATTAGGCCCGGTGTCGATTGATTAAACTAGTTTAGAGAATATAGCTGATACGGGATTGGGCGGCCAGCGGTCAAAAAGAAACAGGGTTGGTTTAGTTTAACCTGAAATTAATAGGATATCTTGCCGGGGCCTGATTATTTTTCCCATTTTTTGGAAAGCAGGGCCTGTTGCTCCTGGCTTATTCCGGTCCCGTGTTCTGCCCTATTTTTTTGCTGAGCGTTGAATAGCTCACCTAACATTCAGAAATGCAAAAAAGATAGGGCTGCCACCCGGGTTTGCTTAGCAGGGCCTTTGCCTCCATTACCGGACTGCCCGTACCGATGAAGCACAACTTTAGGTAAACTAAACCTTGCCGAAGGAGGTATCTTCCGGCTACAAATCATCTGAAATCAAGTACCATTTCATGCCGGAAATACTCCGGAGGAAAGGACTAAACGAAGCGATAACACGCAGGTATTGCTTTCAAAAATCAAATCATAAGCCTGCGGAGCGGCTTGAGAACCATGATATGGGTATTTCTTTATCTTTCATATATCGAACTCGGGTTGTATTAAGAAAAATTCTGACCCATCTTACAGTTTAAATCGGAAGTTACAGAGGGTAGAGCTGAGTTGTACAATAGCCATGCAAACGAGAACCTACTTTGTTTGCGACCTTGAAAAGGAATCTCCTTTTGACAACTTATTCTCACTGAACCAAGAACCTCCTTTAAAATTAACGCGAAATTTATCCCTTAGTAAGGCATCATGACTCTGGAGTAGTCCACTATCTACAGCATTTAATGGTCAGGAAAATTTCGATCCGGTAGGGATCGTATGTAAAAAAGGATCACCCAAAAGCTCCTGAAGGGTCAGTTAAGGTGTTTACGATGTTTCTATCGATTTCCGGGTCGATTGATCAAAACTATTGTACTGAATGAATATAGGTGCTTAAAGGGATGTGTGAGCAGGATGAAATAAAAGAGGTGATAAGACGATAAGAGGCATGACAGGTCAGGACAGACTTTTACTTTGTATTTATTAATTTGACTCTCATCTGGGTTAAAGACAATTTTTTCCTGAATAGTTTTATATTTAATATTTAATTCTTTTCTAAAATAAGTTCAGTAATGATGGCTTTAATGGGATTTTTTCAATGTTTAATGCTAGGGTTTGGCTTATGGTTTCTGACTTTATGGCCATTACAGTACAGGACCGAACTTAGATTCAAAAAACAGTTAATTGCCTCAGAAAGTGCCGAGTCGGTTGGTGTATTCGATGTAAATGGAGATCAAAATCTGGATATTGTTTCAGGGAGTTACTGGTATGAAGGACCCCTGTTTTTAAATCGCCATTTCATCGGACAAGTTGAGCGAGTAGGCGAATATTTTGATGACTTTTCGACTATCCCAATGGATGTAGATGGGGATGGCAAAATAGATTTTATCACAGGTGGATGGTTTAGTAAAACCCTTAGATGGCGTAAGAATCCGGGTAATGATCAAGAGTGGTTGTTATTGGATATTGCTTCAACAGGGAATATTGAGACTATCCGGGCTTGGGATGTGGATGGAGATGGTTTTGAGGAAATTGTTCCTAATACCCCGGGCAATCCTTTGATTTATTACACCTTAAAACGTGATAATAAGAACAAAGCTTTGGCTGAATTTGTAAAAACCAGGGTTATCGACAAGCATGGTCACGGACTAGGATTTGGTGATATTAATGGTGATGGAAGGGGTGATTTTATAATTTCAGAGGGCTGGGTGGAGGCTCCTGATGATAGAAATAATAAACCTTGGAAACTTCATCCTGATTTTGACCTGAAGGACGCCAGCATACCGGTAATTGTTACCGACGTGAATAAAGATGGATTAAATGACTTGATTGCCGGCCATGGCCATTCTTACGGGCTTTATTGGTATGAACAAAAAAGAGAAGGTAAATCAGTTATTTTTATAAAACATCCGATAGATCCTTATCATTCACAATTTCATACCATGGAATGGGAGGATCTGGATCATGACGGACAAATGGAATTGATAACCGGAAAGCGGTATCGCGCTCATAATGGTAAAGATCCGGGTGGAAATGACTCGCCGGGCCTTTATTATTTTAAATGGAATGGGGAATCTTTTACTAAACACGTGATTAGCTTTGGGCCTTTTGGCCTGGGAAAAGGTACCGGTATCTTTTTCGCAGTGGCAGATTTACACAAAATCGGCAGAAAAGATATTGTGGTCGCAGGCAAGGATGGCCTTTATGTATTTTTTAATGAGAAGCCATGATTAATTAATTTTAATGCTCATCTCAGAAATCAATTTTATATTTAGAACTATTAAAATCAGCAGAACCTAGAATTATGAAACGGAATACCTACTTGAAACTTGTAGCATTGCTCTCAATCGTCTTTTTTTTGGGAATCTCCTTTATTGATAACGTCAATGAAACCAAAAGGAACAGATTGAGAGAGCTAGATCCAAAGGTTGAAAAGCTGAAGTTATTACCCGATTTCAAAGCAGAGCATTTATATAGTCCTTCGGAGAGTAAAAATGGCTCATGGGTGGCGATGACTTTTGATCAAAAGGGCAGAATGATTGCCTGCGATCAATACGGTTATTTATATCGATTAACCATTCCACCAATTGGTACGGAATCGGTTAAGTCAAAAATAATTGTTGAAAGGCTGGAGATTAAGGTTGAAGGCGATACCACGAAAGAAAAAATAAAAATGGGCTATGCGCAAGGCTTACTCTATTCATTCAATAGCCTTTATGTGATGGTTAATCATAAAGCGGATACGGCCATGGCTAAAAGTAGTGGCCTTTATCGTCTTCAGGATACTGATAATGACGATCAATACGACAAGATTACGTTATTAAAGGATATGGTTACTCCGGGTGGTGAGCATGGCCCACACAGTATGGTGATCTCTCCTGATAAGAAGTCAATTCATATCATTGCCGGAAATCATGTGGATGTTCCCAAAATGGATGCCTATCGTTTACCTGAAACCTGGAAGGAGGACAATCTATTCCCATTGATTAAAGACCCCAACGGACATGCAAATGACCGGGCTGCTCCGGGTGGATTTATCGCTAAAATCAACCCCGAAGGAACCAACTGGGAACTCATTAGTGCAGGTTACCGGAATGCTTTTGACCTGGCCTTCAATGAAGTTGGGGATATGTTTGTTTACGATGCAGATATGGAATGGGATTTCGGAATGCCCTGGTATCGTCCCACCCGCATTAGTCATTCAACAAGTGGTAGTGAATTTGGATGGCGAACGGGAAACAGTAAATGGTCGCCCGCTTATCCTGACAATTTGCCGGCAATTTTAAATATTGGACAGGGTTCACCTACCAGTCTTTTTAGTGGTAATCATGCACGATTCCCTGAAAAGTACCGCAGAGGTCTGTTTGCTTTTGACTGGAGTTTCGGAATCATTTATGCTGTCCACTTAACACCTATCGGATCATCATACAAAGCAAGTGCTGAGGAGTTTATTTCCGGAGCACCATTACCTTTAACAGATGGTATCATCGGACCTGATGGGGCTATGTATTTTTTAACTGGAGGGCGTAAGTTAGATTCAGACTTATACCGGGTTTATTATGGCGAAAATACCTTGCCCAATACTCCACTCATTACAAAAACACCTCCGGATATTCTGATGGCACGAAATTTAAGAAGGCAACTGGAAGCCTTTCATGGCGACCCCAATTCGAATGCCATCACCCTGGCATGGCCGAACCTGAAAAATAAGGATCGTTACATTCGATATGCTGCTCGTATGGCAGTGGAGCATCAGCCGGTTAGTCAATGGCAGGAAAAAGCGTTTTTAGAAAAAGATCCCCAAATACTTACACAGGCAATGGTTGCTATGGCCAGAGTGGGCACCAGGAGCTTGCAAGTCAGGATGATTAATTCGTTGATGAAAATAAATTTCGCCCAATTGCCTGAGTCTCAGCAAATAGACGTATTGAGAGCTTATGAATTGATCATCTCCAGAATGGAAAAACCATATGATGCACAAAAAATATTGCTCAGTAAGTATTTAAATCAATTTTATCCTTCAAAAAGTAATGAGTTAAATCGATCCTTCAGCAAAATACTAGTTGCATTGGATGACCCCTTGGTTGTTCAAAAAACAATAGCCTTGCTGGACGGGGCTGTTCAGGATCCGGATGATCAAAAAACCTTCATGCAGTCATCAGACCTAATTCTTCGTAATCCACAATATGGGCTGGACATAGCGGGTATGCTGGCCAAGACGCCCCCTGCCCAGCAAATTTATTATGTGACGGTATTGAGTGAGGCAAAAAATGGTTGGACAACTGCCTTGAGAGAAAAATATTTTAAGTGGTACTATACAGCTTTTGGTTATAAAGGCGGAAACAGTTTTATCGGCTTTATCGACAAAGCTAGAAAAATGGCTTTAGCCCATGTGCCACAAGATCAGTTCGAGCACTATAACAAGATTTCAGGTAATGAATTATTGACCAATAATGGAATGAAACTGGCTAGTGTGGGTAGCCCTAAAGGCCCGGGAAGAAATTGGAAATTGGATGATGCATTGGAAGTCGTGCTGAAGGATTCAACTAACCGGAATTTTGAGCAAGGTGAAATGCTGTTCAGTGCCACCCGCTGTATTTCTTGTCACAGCATGAAAGGTGAAGGCGGTGCAGTTGGTCCGGCATTGAGCCAATTGGGAACGCGTTTTTCGGCAAGAGACATCCTGGAGTCTATTTTGGAACCAAATAAAGTGATATCAGATCAATACGCCTATACCTCCTATTATCTAAGAGATGGTGGTTCCGTTACCGGGAGACTGAAAAATGAAGATTCTGAAAAGTATTATATCTCCCAAAATCCTTTTGCACCCCAAACATTACGTGAGGTTATCAAAAGGGATGTGGTAAGGACCCGAATTTCAGATGTCTCCTCCATGTATCCGGGTATGATTAATGGGCTAAATAAGGAAGAGTTAAAAGATCTCATGGCTTACCTTATTTCAGGATCTAATAAAGACCATCAGGTGTATAAACCGAAGAGTAAATAAGCAATTAAAGATACTAATCACAGTGAATTCGCAACCCTGGAAACATAAATTATCCAACCCTGCTCAATTAGGTGGGATTGAAACCGCTATCTTGGATAATGGCGCAGGGCGTGGAACACGAATTGCCTGGATTAATACCGGTACAGGTCTCAGATTTAAGGTGGTTATCGATCGGGCTCTGGATATTGCTGATGCTTTTTTTAACGAACACAGTCTTGCTTGGTTAAGTCACTCGGGAATCACCAGTGCTCAACCCTTATCGGATAAGGGAAATGACTGGCTCAGAACTTTTGGGGGTGGTTTGCTGGTAACTTGCGGATTAAGCCATGTTGGCGGTCCTGAAAAAGATGAGTATGGTGAACGCGGAGTACATGGCCAAATTAGCAATACGCCGGCAGAACTTGTTTCAGTAATACAGCCTGATCCCCTGGCAGGAAAAATGGAAATGAGTATTACCGGAATTATGAGAGAATCTCAGGCACTTGGTCAAAGGCTGGAATTAAGGCGAACTATTTCTGCTGTTTTGG
>VGGW01000025.1 GCA_016868395.1 Bacteroidota bacterium
GATTATTCAATAGCAGTTAGTGGAATTGCAGGACCAGATGGTGGTACAGATTCAAAACCGGTTGGAACTGTTTGGATCGCGGTAAGTGGTAATAGAAAAACCATCAGTAAAAGCTATCAATTCGGAAGCAAAAGAACACAAAATATAGAACGAGCAGCAACAGCCGCCTTTATATTGCTCTATAAATTAATGAAAGAGGATCAGGTTTCTTGAAAAAGATTAAATTTGTATCTAAATAACCAATTCTTTAAAAACTCAATTATGGCTTTATACGAATTAGTACTTCCTAAAATGGGGGAAAGTGTTGCAGAAGCTACAATTATAAAATGGGTTAAAAAGCCTGGTGATCAGGTCGATGTTGATGATACTGTGTTGGAAATCGCCACCGATAAAGTTGATTCGGAGGTTCCTTCCCCAGTTTCTGGAAGAATTAATCAGGTATTCTTTAGGGAGGATGAGGTAGTACAGGTTGGTGCGGTGCTTGCAACTATCGAAACAGGTGAGCATGAAATCCTGATAGAAAAGTCGGATTTTGAGCATCTTTCTGAGCCCGAATTGGACTTGAGTGCCAAGGAAAAGAATTCACAAGAAACAGCCACACTTACAGAGGAAAAAAAATCTGAGGAAGGTATTAAAAGTGCTGATTTGCCTAATTCAACGCGCTTCTATTCTCCGTTAGTAAAAAGTATGGCGGCAGAAGAGGGGATTACTATGGCCGAACTTGACACTATTTTAGGTACTGGATCTGAAGGAAGGGTAACTAAAAAAGATATTATTGACTATATAAATTCCGGAAGCGATACTCACTCCCGAGTTAACATGAAGGAGTTTCCACCTTCGCCTCCAACTATTGATACGAATCCGGAGAACAGATTACGTGCAGGATCGTTTTCTGGCGGTACAGAAATCATTGAAATGGAGCGGATGCGAAAATTAATTTCCGATCATATGGTTATGAGTATCCAAACATCTGCGCATGTGACTTCCTTTGTTGAGGCTGATGTTACTAACCTTGTCCAATGGCGTGATCGTATAAAAAATTCATTTGAGATACGGGAAGGAGAGAAGATTACTTTCACACCTATTTTTATAGAGGCAATCTCTAAAGCAATTAAGGATCTTCCAATGATCAATATATCAGTTGACGGCTCTAAAATCATTAAAAAACATGACATCAATATCGGTATGGCAGCCGCCCTGCCCAACGGGAACTTGATTGTACCGGTAATAAAGAATGCAGATCAACTTAGTCTATTTGGCTTGACTAAGGTAGTCAATGACCTTGCTTCGCGGGCGCGCTTATCCAAATTAAAGCCTGATGAGACCCAAGGCGGAACTTTCACCATGACCAATTTAGGGTCTTTTGGGAACATTATGGGAACACCAATTATAAATCAACCTCAGGTTGCGATATTGGCTGTTGGTGCCATCAAAAAGAAACCTGCAGTTTTAGAAACCGAATTTGGTGATGTAATTGCCATTAGACATATGATGTTTCTTTCGCTTTCTTATGATCACCGGGTGGTAGACGGCGCTCTGGGAGGTTCGTTTGTACGCAAAGTTGCCGATTACCTTGAATCGTGGGATGTTAATCGAATCATATAGTCAAATAAGAAAGTCCATTTTATAATACTGAAATTATTATTGTGAGATGCCCAAGAAAATAATTCCTATCCTGGCTTTTGTCTTAATTCTCACTAGTGAATTTCCCGCCTTTTCACAGCAGAAATTTCCATTTGAAGTAGAAATTGAAGCTTTCCAGAAGCAGGACAGTATAAATTATCCACCTAAAAATTCCATTCTATTTGTAGGTAGTTCATCCTTTAAAAAGTGGATTGATATACAAGACTATTTTCCGGGATTTAAAATTATCAACCGAGGATTTGGAGGCTCGAGCCTCCCTGATGTGATTCGTTATGCTCCAAAAATCATCGTTCCATACTTGCCCTCGCAAGTCTTTATTTATTGCGGTGAGAATGATTTTGCCGGAGGAATAAATACAAATGCAGATACTGTTTTCAATCGATTTACTCGTTTACATGGTTTAATCAGATCAGCACTGCCAAAAACTGAAATTATCTTTATATCGATGAAACCAAGTGTTTCCAGGCTTAAGTACCTGGCTGAAATGCAACGGGCAAATGAAATGATCAAAAGGTTTCAAAAGAAACATGCTCATTCAAAATACATAGATGTATACTCAAAAATGATACTGTCAGATGGAAGTCCAATGCCGGATATTTTTCTAAATGACCAAATCATATGAATAAGAACGGATATTTAATCTGGAAGGAGGCCATAAAACTCTATCTAAAAAAATAGAAAGAATCTACATTTTAAGAGATTCTCCTTATAAATAATTATGATTTTTCCAGACTTAACCGTTTTATTTTTTCAAACTTTTCGGTTAATGCACCAGCCTGTGCCAGAAATGCTCCATCCTCGAGAATTTCCTTCTTTTTTGTAATCAATTTACTAATTTTTACGCCACCTAACATATAATTAAGCTCAATACTTTTGTGTTGTTCTGCAATAAATTCAAAATGAATACCATTAATCAGGCGCTCCTGATTGTAACGAATGTAAACCGGTATAATATGGTCATTTTGAAGTTCTAAATTTTTATCAAGATGATATTTTTTGTATTCATATCGATAATCATATCTTAGGGCTGCCACATCTGAAAGAACAGCAGAGCCTGTTGGATGACCGCCAGCACCTTTACCGTAAAATAACTGCTGATCGGCGAAAGCTGCCTTTACTAATACGGCATTGTATTCATTTTCCACATTATACAGGAAATCACTTTTGGGAACTAGTTTAGGTATTACGAATAAGGCCAATTCATTATCATCGAGTTTTTTAGCAGTTGGTACCAGTTTAATTTTCAATTGATGTTCCTGAGCAAAATGAAGATCTGCTACTGAAAAGTTCTGAATTCCAATGTTTAATACTTTTTCGGGCTTTACAAGTACTCCATAAGCATGTGCAGCAGCAATAACAAGCTTATATTTAGCATCATAACCCCCGACATCAAGTATTGGATCTTTTTCTGCAAATCCAAGATCCTGAGCTTGTTTTAATGCATCCGAATAGTCTAGCGACTCATTTGCAATTTTTGAGAGTATAAAATTGGAAGAACCATTAAATATGCCACTGACTGAGTGTAGGAGCTCATTATCGTAATATTCTTCCAGATTTCTGATAATTGGGATACTACCGCATACTGCACCTTCATATAACAAGGAACTATTGTATTTTTCCTGCAGATCTACCAATTCATCCAAATGCTCTGCGATCATCTTTTTATTGGCTGAAACTACATTCTTTCCGCTTTTCAAGGCCTGGGTCACAATTTGGTAAGCAGCATCTGCATCATTGATTAATTCAATAACCGTATTAATTTCCGGATCATTTAAAATATCATTCGGACGGTTTGTGAATAAATGACTTGGAAGAGCTCGCTCCTTATCGGGGTGTTTAATGGCTATTTTTTTTATTTCAATATTTAATTCTTTGGTACTTATGATATCATTTAAACCCTGTCCTACAACACCAAAACCAAATAATCCGATGGTTAGTCTTTTACTCATTTTTTATGCTATTTTGTGCAAATCCATTAAACTTTTATCCGAATCTGTTTCTTTGAAAAAATTTCCTATTACCTGAGTTAATATTTCTGTTTCAACCAAGAACCCATCGTGACCATAAAATGAATTTAATGCTGTGAAGCGAGCGTTTGGAATTTGATTGGCGAGAAATTGTTGTTCTTCTATCGGGAAAAGCAAGTCATTATTAATGCCAATAACTAATGTTTTTGCTTTAATTAACTTTAGGGCCTCTTCTACCGAATTCCTTCCACGACCTACGTGATGACTATCCATTGCTTTTGTCAGATACCAATAACTGTATGCGTTGAAACGTTTTACCAATTTTTCTCCCTGATAGTTCTGATACGAGGACGCCCTAAAATCACTTACATGATTAGAATCAATCTCCATCTGAGTTTTGGCATAGGTATTATAGGTACGATAGGATAAAAGAGCTAAACTTCGTGCAGCCTTAAGTCCTATTTTTCCACCTTCCGGAGTTTGTGAATAAAAGGTAGAGTCGGCTTTAATGGCCATTCGTTGACTTTCATTGAATGCAATCCCCCAGGCTGAATGTTGTGCATTCGTGGCAATCAAAACCAGTTTTTTGACCTTTTGAGGTTCCAAAATTGCCCATTCCATGGCTTGTTGTCCACCCAGTGAGCCACCAATTAATAAGGCAATTTGAGGCAAGTTCAAATGATCTGCAAGAAGTTGATGAGCGGCAACCAGATCTCGCACTGTAAACTCCGGAAAGGAAAGATAATAGGGAAGACCAGTCTCAGGATTCAGGCTCAAGGGGTTAGTACTACCATAATGAGAGCCAATTATATTGGCACATAGTATAAAATGTTCGTTCGGATTAAAAAGACATTGGTCACCAAAAAGCCCCTTCCACCAATCAAAAACATCAGAATTCGCAGTCAAAGCATGACAAACCCAAATTACATTATCTTTTTTTGAATTTAAAGTACCAAAAGTATGATATGCGATTTCAAGACCATTGATTTCCTGACCACTTTCAAGCAGAAATTGCTTATCGTGTTTATAAATAGCTTCTTTCTTCATATTACATAGACCCCCCTCTGATCAAGAATTTAAACAGAGAGAGGTCCTTCTAATCTATATAATTTAACGGATTGACTATTTTATACTTGCAAAAGCCTGCTCAAGATCAGACTTCATATCATCAATATGCTCAATACCGACAGAAAGTCTCAATGAAGATGGATAAACACCTGCTGCTATTTGTTCGGCATCACTTAATTGCTGGTGGGTGGTAGCACTTGGCTGAATGATCAGCGTTTTAGTATCCCCAACATTCGCTAAGTGACTAATCAGTTTTAAACTATCAACAAATTTAGTTGCGGCCTCTTTTCCACCCTTGATTTCAAATGAAAGAACAGCACCAAAGCCATTTTTAAGGTATTTTTTTGCTCTTTCGTGTGTTGGGCTGCTTGCCAGTCCGGGATATTCTACCTTATTAACCTGAGGGTGGCTTTCAAGCCATTTAGCCAATTCTAATGCATTATCAACATGGCGTTGAACCCGAAGGGACAATGTTTCCAATCCTTGTAATAAAAGAAATGAATTAAAAGGAGACTGTGCAGGTCCAAAGTCGCGTAATCCTTCAACTCTTGCCCGAATAATAAATTGAATGTTTCCAAATGGCCCACCAATTCCAAAAACACTATTAAATACTAAACCGTGATAACCTTCTGAAGGCTCAGTAAACTGAGGGAATTTGCCATTACCCCAATTATAATTGCCGCCATCAACGATTACACCTCCAATGCTCGTTCCATGACCACCAATCCATTTGGTAGCGGATTGTACCACTACATGAGCCCCATGCTCCAATGGTCTGAAGAGGTAACCTGCAGCACCAAAAGTGTTATCCACAATTAATGGAAGATCATGTTTTTTGGCAATTGCTGAAATCTTCTCAAAATCAGGGACACTAAAACTTGGATTTCCAATCGTTTCGAGATAGATGGCCTTGGTTTTATCATTAATTAAAGAATCAATACTTTGAGGATCATCACCGTTTGCAAAACGTACTTCAATTCCAAGGCGTTTAAAAGCAACTTTAAATTGGTTATAAGTACCACCATAAAGAAATGAAGAGGTGACAAAATTATCTCCTGACTGAAGAATATTATTTAAGGCAATAAACTGAGCGGCCTGCCCTGAGGAAACGCCGAGTGCTGCAACACCACCTTCCAGCGCAGCTACTCTTTTTTCAAACACATCCGTGGTGGGGTTCATTAGGCGGGTGTAGATATTCCCAAATTCTTTTAAAGCAAATAAATTCGCCCCGTGCTCTGAACTATTGAAAAGATAAGATGTAGTTTGATAAATAGGCACTGCGCGCGATCCTGTAGTGGGATCAACCTCCTGACCCGCATGAATCTGAAGTGTTTCGAATTTTAAATTTTGAACTGACATAATTATTGAATTTTAGGTTTAATATAAGTTTTTAAAAAATAGGATAGAAAATAATCAATTGAACTGTAATTGTTGCTTTACCTGTTATCAGGCAAATGAATTCGGAAGGTCTTTAACAACACTGAATAAAATGCATACACCCACAACAATTAGTTGACGGGAAAAAATAATGCAGTTTTTGACTTAGGGTAGCACTTCCAGAAAATGGAAATACAAGCTTTGGAGTGGGGTCTTTTTTCATTTTCATTACAAATTTATTTTTCCCTTTCGGGACAGGAATTGGCACCTTCCCCGAAACCGATCGGGGGGTTGTCAGCGGGTCATAGAGCCTGATCTCTCGCCACTTCTGTATAAATCAATAAAGTAAATTTATTGAAGACAGATTGGTATTGCTACCATATATTATTTCAAATATAATTGGATAGATAGATTTAAACCAAATTAAATTTTTATTCAGTGCTTAATATATTGATATTCAAATAATTAAAATTTTAAGGCCTGATCTAAATCCTGGATTAAATCTTCAGGATTCTCTAAGCCTATTGAAATTCGAATAAGATTGGGAGGGGTTTTTGTGTTCGGACCTTCAACTGAAGCCCGATGTTCAATAAAACTTTCGACTCCTCCAAGGCTGGTTGCCTGAATAAATATTTTAACTGAATTTACCACTTTTCGGGCTTCATCAGCGCCACCTTTTACCAGAAAGGATATCATTCCACTGTAATCACTCATTTGACTTTTTGCAATTTCATGCCCTGGATGATCCTTAAAACCGGGATAGAACACTTTTTCTACCTGTTCATGAAGATCAAGAAAAGCAGCAACCTGTGTGGCATTGTTTGCATGACCACGCATGCGATATGGAAGTGTTTTGATCCCCCTGACTGTTAAATAGCAATCAAAAGGAGATGGAACTGCTCCTGATAAAACCTGTATACTTTTAATTTTCTTCCAAAATTCATTGTTGCTCTTACATGCTAAAATTCCGCCGATGACATCGCTATGACCGCCAAGATACTTGGTTGTGGAATGCATGACAAAATCACAACCCAAATCGAGTGGCTTTTGAAAAATAGGAGTACAGAAGGTATTATCACAGGCAACAAGCAAACCCTTGGATTTAGCCAATAAACTGATAGCCTTCAAATCACTTATCTTTAAAAGTGGATTTGAAGGGGTTTCAACCCATATGAGTCTGGTATTGGGTTTAATTTCATTTTTTATGGCCTCCATATCCGTCAAATCCACAAAACTAACTTCAATAATTCCTTCAAAAACCTGTAATAGTTGATTTCGAAGCCCATGATACATATCATCGGGAGCTATAATATGAGATCCCTTGCCTAAAGCCTGGAAAATGGCAGCACCGGCTGCATTTCCTGATGAAAATGCGGCAGCATCCTCGGCATTTTCCAGTTCGGCCAACACATTTTCAAGTGATTCTCGATTAGGATTATTTATCCTTGAATAAATAAATCCTCCCGGATAGTCGCCATCTTGACCTCTCTCAAACGTTGAAGAAAGTGTAATTGGCTGAATAGCCGCTCCGGTATCACTATCTATTTTATTACCGGCATGGATAGCTATGGTCTCTAATTTCATAATACATTCAAGCTTTAAATGTAATTGTCAAATTTTGCTCAAGTTAATTAAATGTTTCAGTTTAGTTATCACGATTTATTTCTAATGCTTTTACCTGCATATGATAATGAATCTATACATTTCCGTATTTTTGTACAAATTAAATAATGAACTCCGAATTAAACATCGACCTGCTTTTGCTGGATAAAAATTATTCCTCTGATTTAAAATACATCGCAGAAAAAGTAAAATTAAATAAACGAATCTCCCTTGAGGAGGGAATCTTGTTGTATGAAAAAGCAGAATTAGGCTTTCTTGGTGTACTGGCAAATTATATTCGTGAAAGACGTCATGGTAATAAAACCTATTTCAATCGTAATTTTCATATTGAACCAACAAACCTTTGTGTTTACGACTGTAAATTTTGCTCCTATTCGGTTTTGATCAAAGAAAAAAGTCAAGGTTGGGAATATACTATGGAGGAAATGATGCAAATCGTAAGAAAATATGACACTGAACCCGTAACTGAAGTTCACTTGGTTGGAGGGGTTTTACCTCAATATGATCTTAAATTCTATTCAGAGCTTTTCTCTGCAATACGTGAGCACCGTCCTGATTTACACATTAAAGCTTTAACTCCTGTTGAATATCACTATATCTTTAAAAAAGCAAAAATCGACTATGCGTCCGGCTTGAAATTAATGAAGGAAGCTGGTTTAAATTCCATACCGGGTGGAGGTGCCGAAATTTTCCATCCTGAAATTAGAAAACAGATTGCCAAAGATAAATGTACAGGAGAACAATGGCTTCAAATTCATGAGGAATGGCATAAACTGGGAATGCGATCTAATGCCACCATGTTGTACGGGCATATTGAGGCGTATAAACATCGCGTGGATCATCTGGATCAGTTAAGATCATTGCAAGATAAGACCGGTGGATTCCAGACCTTCATTCCCTTGAAATTTAGAAATCAGGATAATCAGATGTCTCATATTCCTGAGGTATCGGTGATTGAAGACCTAAGAAATTATGCAATTTCAAGGATTTATCTTGATAATTTTGACCATATAAAGGCTTATTGGGCAATGATTAGTCGTAATACTGCCCAGCTGTCGCTAAATTTTGGTGTAGACGACATTGATGGAACCCTTGATGATACCACTAAAATCTACTCTATGGCAGGTGCTGAAGAACAAAATCCCGCAATGAGCACGCAGGAGTTAGTCGACTTGATTAAACACGCTGGCAGACGCCCAATTGAACGGGATACACTTTATAATATAATTACAGATTACACTGATTATCAGTTTCCTGAAGAAGATAAGCCTAAATTTTACAAACTACCTGTTCTGAATTGAAGAAGATAATTTACATTATTCGCCATGGCGAAACAGACCTGAACAAACTAGGCATCGTTCAAGGTAGAGGAATGAACACCAGTTTAAACGAAAAAGGGCTGAAGCAGGCTGAAGCATTCTATCAAGCATATAAACAAATTCCCTTCGATAAAATTTACACCTCCAGTTTAAAAAGAACGCATCAAACCGTAAAAAAATTTATTGATTCCAAAATTCCATGGATTCAATATCCCGGACTTGATGAGTTGGGATGGGGAATTTATGAGGGAAAGGAAACTTCTGAAGAATTAACTTCAAATTTTAATAATCTCATAACTCAATGGAAAGAAGGTGAACTTCATCTTAAATTTGAAAATGGAGAAAGTCCTTTGGAGGTTAGGGAAAGACAACTGATTGTTCTCGAAAACCTGATTGAAGAAAATAAAGATAAAAATATACTTATTTGTATGCATGGGCGGGCAATGCGTTTATTTTTGTGTTTACTTACGAATAGACCGCTCGCTGAGATGGATAATTTTCCCCATACCAATACCACACTGTATAAACTGGGCTATAACGGAAAAGAATTCGAAATTTTGGAATTCAACAATACAGAACATCTAAAAATCCTACACTAGTTTTGAGTAAAATAAAAATTTCCGCAGTTAGCTATACCAATTCTAAACCCTTTGTATACGGAATTAGGCATTCCGACTTTTTTAACAAGATAGATCTTACCTTAGATATACCTTCAGTTTGCGCTAATAAACTAATTGAAAATCAAGTGGATATTGGTTTAGTTCCAGTGGCGGCTTTAGCACAAATTAATAATTATCA
Organism: Bacteroidota bacterium; assembly: GCA_016868395.1. GTDB lineage: Bacteria > Bacteroidota > Bacteroidia > Sphingobacteriales > Sphingobacteriaceae > Daejeonella. The sequence continues at coordinate 9,797 of VGGW01000025.1, forward strand.
AATCATTTCGAATTATTGCATTGGTGCCATTGGCCGTGTAGATTCTGTTTTCATTTTTAGTAATAAACCAATTCTGGAGATAGAAACCTTGCAGCTTGATGCTCACTCGCGTTCATCCAATGTTCTCTCACAGATCCTATTAAAATACCATTGGAAAATTAATCCAAATTTAGTTTTATCTGAGCCGGCGGATGCCTTTGTACAGATTGGGGATCGTACTTTCCTCAATAGGAATAAATATCCATTTCAATATGATTTAGCCGAACAGTGGTTTAATTTCACCGGATTGCCTTTTGTTTTTGCCGTATGGGCAGCTAATAAATCGATTTCTGAAGAGTTTAAAATGGATTTCAACAAGGCCTTGAAATACGGACTCGATAACAGAAAGGAGATAATCTCAAGCTTAGGTCAGGTGGAAAATCTTGACCTAGAAAATTATTTGATGGATAAAATTGATTTTATCCTGGATGATGAAAAGTTATTGGCATTAGACAAATTTCTCGCTTTAAGCAAGTTATTATAGCCTATCCAATACATGTCTTATGGCTTTGGAAATTATTTTTTCGGGATTTTCCTCAAACTTTAGCTTAATTCTGTTAGCTAGTATGGCATTCACAGATACAGCCTTATGTCCAAGAACCTTTGAAAGGGCATAAATTCCGGCGGTTTCCATCTCAAGATTCGTAATTCTGTATTTTCCCTTTGCGAATATCCTGATTTCATGAATTAAATCAGGAAAAGAGGCTTTAGCTCGAAGCTGTCTGCCCTGTGGCGCATAAAAACCCGGAGCGGTAACGCTTATACCATGAAACAACCCATTGCCTATAGTTTGAAGCAACAAAGGGTCGCTTGATGCGATATAAGGCGAAATGGATGTTAAATGATTAAAATGTAATTTTAGTGCATCTAAAATTATTTGCTCATCATTAGAAATAGGAATTGAATAATATTGCATTATGGTATCTAAACCTATACCATACTCTGAAACCAAGATACTGCCTACCGGAATATCCTCCTGAACTGCACCGGAAGTTCCAATACGAATGATATTCAAAGATTTAAGATTGGGCTTAACTGTTCTTGTGTTAAAATCAATATTTACAAGAGCATCCAATTCATTAATTACGATGTCTATATTATCAGTACCAATTCCAGTAGAAATCACCGTTATTCTGCTGCTACCCAGGTATCCGGTATGACTTATAAATTCGCGTTTACCTTTCTTTAACTCAATACGATCAAAATGTTTACTGATTTCTGAAACACGTTCTGGATCACCAACCGTAATAATGGTGTCTGCAATATCCTCAGGCAATAAATTCAAATGGTAGATACTGCCGTCCGGATTAATTATCAAATCAACCTCAGAAATTTTGTTAATCATAGTTTTATATTTATTGATTTATGAGTATTTGCAATGGCTCTTGTATGATTATCCGTCAGTAATTTTTCATTCCTATTCAGATCAGCTTCGCTCACAGATTATATCCACTTGAAGCCCTCAATTTTTTCGAACTTTGTAAGAACCTTATGGACCTGAGATTTTCTGATTTCTACTAAAATTGAACAATCAAGATCGAAATTCTGATTTTTTATTTTAAGATTTTCTTCTTTCATAATTTTCATCACATCATTCATTTGAGCATGTGTGAATACAATTGTAAATTCCGAATCTACAGTCTTATCGATAATATTTGCATTTCTAACTGCCTCAGTGGTCGCTGATTGATAGGCATGAATTAATCCCGGAACTCCAAGTAATTTTCCGCCAAAATACCTGACTACCACCACCAGAATATTGGTTAACTCCAGTGATAATAAAGTATTAAGAATCGGCCTTCCTGCCGTACCGGATGGTTCTCCATCATCATTGAAACGAAAAATTGAACCTGATGTACCTACACGTAAGGCCCAGCAATAATGGCTCGCTTTAGGATGTGCTTTTTTTAAGTCATTGAGAATATTTTTGACCTCATTTTCAGAATCAATCGGATAGATATAGGAAATAAATTTACTTCCTTTTTCACGGTAAAGCCCTTCTGATATTAGCTGAATTGTTTTATATGTATCATCAGCAATCATTATTTTGCCAGGCTGAAAATCAAAATAGAAATAAGTGCCATAACAATTCCGATATAGTTTAAGCGGCTTAGTTTTTCCCTGAAAATCAATACACCCACAGCGGATCCCAGTAGGATTACACCGATATTCATGGAGGAAAAAACTAGAGAAGGTTGGTTACTTAAGGCCTGATGGGCTTTCAGATAAAAAAAAATATTTCCGAAATTGAAAATTCCAAGTATCCAGCCGGCAATCAAATTGGTTTTTCTTATTCTTACTCCATTTGTCAATACATGGTAAGAAATATATACCATGGAAATAATAAATGCAAATGTAAATACTATCAACAGGGAGGATGTAAAGGGAATATTTTCCATTCTGGCAATCTGTTTAAACAAGATGTCAATAATTCCCATTCCCAAAAAAACAACCAAGGGATAAATCCAATAGTTATTTGACGTTTCGGTTTGTTTTTGCCAGGGTATTGAGAAAATTATTGCGATGAAAGCCATGCCGATAGCGGCAATTTTGATCGAGGAATAGGACTCATTGAATATTAAAAATGCCGCTAGTACAGGAATGAAAAGTGAAAGGCGTTGTGCAATATCTGTTCTTACTATACCGGTATGGCGCACAGATAAAGCCAATACAATAAATAGGGAAGGCAACAATATTCCCAAAGCCATGTAAATCGAATATACATTTCCAGTTAAGGGTGGAACATCAGGTCTAAATATGAGGAAGGTAAGAGCCGCTGCTATGGAATAATTCCAGGTTATTGCCTGTGGGGTATCTATTTCATAACGTTTGGAAAGCTTCAATAAGATGGATACAAATACACTACAACATGCACTCAGGAAGATATAAATCATATTATTTCCTTATTAAACCAAATATTAAGGACATCCGGTCCTATATTTTGTGTTTCACCTGCCATTCCTAAAAGTTTCGGAGCAGGAATACCTGAATTCCAAGATTCAGGTCCGGTAAAAATACGTGCCTCATCCCATAAACCGGCTTTTATAAAAAGGTTTAGTGTTTCAGCACCACCTTCCACAATCAAGGATTGAACGTCCATAAGGTACAGCTGGTAAGCAATTAATTGTGGAAGATAATTATCAAAATCTTCGACTTGAAGGTATTTGATTTTTCCTACCACATCTGTTTTTCTTTCATTAAAAATGAGGGTATACTGACTCTGATCAAAAATATGGAGATTGTCAGGCAGCTCCAATCTTCGATCGATTATAATTCGAATTGGATCTCTTCCCGGCCATTCACGGCTATTCAAACGAGGGTTATCAGACAATACAGTATTCTTTCCAACTAATATTGCATCTTCCTGAGTTCTCCATTGATGAACTAACTGTTTTGAGGTTTGGGAACTTATCCACCTCTGCGACCTATTATTGGGTGCAAAGAATCCATCAGAGCTTTGAGCCCATTTAAGTATAATATAGGGTCTTTGTTTTTGTATCCTTGTAAAAAATCGTTTGTTGATATCCTTGCACTGTTCCGTCATTATGCCCTCAAGAACATCAACTCCTGCATTCCTGAGTCTTTCAATTCCTTTGCCATTGATCTGATCAAATGGATCACGGCAACCTATTACTACTCTCGGAATTTCGTTTGAAATGATGATATCTGTACAAGGGGGAGTCTTGCCATAATGAGAACATGGCTCAAGATTAACATAAATAGTTGCTCTTTTTAAAAGCTCATTGGCATTATTATGATTTTCAAAAACCTGATTAATGGCATTAACTTCAGCATGTGATTGCCCATAAACACGGTGAAAACCTTCTCCTATTATTTTATCATCACAAACAATTACTGATCCCACCATTGGGTTCGGGCTAACTGATCCGGCTCCCAATCGGGCAAGATCAATACATCGCTGGAGATAGGTTTGATGGGAATGCATTCTACAAAAGTAGCCAGGAATTACATAAATTTATTCATTATCCGTTTATTTATATTTAATTGTGCAGGATTTTTTTTTGCTATTCCCCTTTCAACTGAATTGATTTACTTTGCGAAATGACTTTTAGAGAAGCCGAACAAAATTTTAAGGATAGCCTCAGACCGATTTACGAAAGCGATGAGGCCAACAGTCTTACCTGGTTAAGTATCAGGCACATTCTAAAAATAGAAAAGATTGAATATCTAAATTTAAAAGATACCGAATTTCCTCCTGAACAGTACGAATCCTTATTAATAATTCTTGAAGAATTAAAATGCGGTAAACCCCTTCAGTATATTCTTGGCGAAACTGAATTTTATGGACTGACATTTCTTGTAAATTCTTCTGTGCTGATTCCAAGACCCGAAACAGAAGAACTGGTGGAATGGTTACTAACCGATATTTCTCATTCAGAATTATCAATTGATGGGCTTAAAATTATTGATATCGGAACAGGTAGTGGTTGTATTCCCATAACTCTAAAAAAACATTTTCCGAAAGCATCTATCTATGCACTGGATGTCTCTGACGAAGCCCTCAATGTTTCGAACCAAAATGCCATTCTCAATCAAACTGAACTTAATTTTATTCATGCTGATATTCTGAATCCTTCGAATAATGTAATAAAAGATGAAAAATTCAGTATTATTGTTAGTAATCCCCCCTATATAACAGTTTCGGAAAAGCATCATATGCTTCCTAATGTCCTTGAATTTGAACCACATCTTGCCTTATTTGTCCCCAACAATGATCCGCTAATTTTTTACAAGGCTATTGCCGACTTCGCATTAAAACATTTAGAAAAGCATGGATACCTATATCTGGAGATCAATGAAAATCTGGGATGGAAGGCCGTTCAATTATTAAAAGAATGGGGGTTTAGTGGTATTGAACTCAGAAAGGATTTAAGCGGAAAAGACAGAATGATCCGAAGCCAAAAAATTTAATTAATACATTAAATTAATATATTAATTCATTGAAATTTAATTGATTATGATTTCTTTTTTTGATACATCATTGGAATGTCTTTCGATACACAGGCTTGGCAATAGGGCTCTGGGCGAGTCATGCATTTTTTCTGAACAACCGCAAAATATTCGAGATGAAGTAATTAGGAGCTTGTTGATCAGGTATTTTTTGTCTCCATTTGAAAGGTCAAATGAAATTTACAGGTTTTCTCATTCAAGTGGAGATCTGATGCTCAATGAGATGTTCAATTTTAGTTCAGAAATTTTTTCCGATATAAGCAGTTTTCATGAACTGAGTAAGAATATCGCAAAATACGTTAATGATTGTTCAAATAATCCAAAAATTAAGGCGGGGGAGCTTTATCTAAGTAAAATTAGAGATATCAATCTGGAGGGTGAATTCTTCGATGCCATTGGGATATTTAAATCGGAAAGCAAAGAAACTTATCTGAAAGTTAGTCTGCAAAAAAGTGGTTTTGCACTTAATTATGAAGAAGACGCCATTAACCTTCAGAAACTAGATAAAGGCTGTATTATATTCAATACAGAAAAAGAGGAGGGTTACAGAGTGGCACTTATTGATCAGACTAACCAAAATGACTCAGCTTATTGGAAGGATGATTTTTTACAATTAAAGATCAGAAATGACAGCTTCTTCAAGACAAATACTACCCTGCAAGTTTATAAAACCTTCATTGCAAGTAAAATAGATGATGATTTTGAAATCTCAAAAGCGGATAAAATTGACCTGCTGAATCGTTCAATAAAATACTTTAAAGAGAAAAAAAGTTTTGACCTTGAGGAATTCTCTGAAGAGGTAATTGAAAATCCCAGAGCCATTGACTCTTTCAAAAAATTTAGCAGGCAGTCTCATGAAGAATTTGGTGCAGATATCAATCAGCCATTTGATATTTCGGAAGCAGCGGTAAAGAAACAATCCAGGATGTTTAAAAGTGTATTAAAACTCGACAAGAACTTTCACATTTATATTCATGGTAACAAGGAATTAATCGAAAAGGGCTTTGATGGTGATAAATCAATGAATTACTACAAAGTTTATTTTAGAGAAGAAAATTAAGATCAGCTTCTCGGATGATACTGAATAATAGTATCCCGTAAATAATCTCGATCCAAATGGGTGTATATCTCAGTCGTCGTAATACTTTCATGCCCAAGCATTTCCTGAACTGCTCTGAGATCTGCACCACCTTCAATCAAATGAGTTGCAAAAGAGTGCCTGAAAGTATGCGGACTTATACTTTTTTTAATACCGGTCTTTTTAGCGAGATCCTTAATAATAAGAAATACCATTACTCTTGAAATCGGATTTCCCCGCATATTTAAAAAAACAAAATCTTCTTTTCCGGGCTTCGCAGATATATGAACACGAACTTCCTCAATAAAAATTTTTAGAAATTTAATGGCCTCCGATCCAATTGGTACTAATCGTTCTTTGTTTCCCTTTCCTGTAATCTTTATAAAGTCAATATCCAAAAACAGATTCGACATTTTAAGGCTTGTGAGTTCGGATACTCTTAAGCCACAGCCGTATAAAATTTCAAGCATGGCTTTATTACGCATTCCTTCCGATTTTGAAAGATCTATGGCTTCAATCAAGTTGTTAATTTCAGGAATACTTAGCGTGTCAGGTAATTTTCGGCTTGTTTTAGGACTCTCAATGAGTGTAGATGGATCAATTTTAATCTGATTATCTAACAGCAAAAATTTAAAAAAGGCTTTTAAGCCCGACAAAACTCTTGCCTGAGTAGGGGGCAGCATTCCGAGTTCATTTATCCAGACCAGGAAATCCTTCAAATCATTGCCCGACACTTCGGATAGCTCTTTTTTTATAGATCTACTTTTAAAAAACTGTATCAGCATATCTACATCATGCAAGTACGCTTCTATCGTGTTTAGAGATAATGACCGCTCGAGTCTTAAATATGATTTAAAGCTGATAAGTCCTGTTTGCCAGTCCAATTTATTTTTTATGTTTGATTAATAAAATCTTTAAATCTTGTTCAAAATTAAAAATTAGTAATAATCAATGAAAATACAGATAATTAATGGTCCAAACCTAAATTTACTGGGTATACGTGAAAAATCAATCTACGGAGATAGTAGCTTTGCCACGTATTTTGAAGAATTAAAATCGAAGTATGACTTTGTGCAACTCGACTATTTCCAGAGTAATGTGGAAGGAGAAATCATTAATAAATTGCATGAGGTTGGCTTTATTTATGATGGCATTATTTTAAATGCCGGAGGATATACGCATACTTCTGTCGCCATTTCCGACGCCATTGCGGCGATCAAAACCGCTGTGGTTGAAGTACATATTTCTAATATTTATTCGCGCGAAGAATACCGCCATGTATCTCTTACAGGGAAGAACTGCAAGGGAGTATTAACCGGTTTCGGTTTGTCCGGCTATAAAATGGCTTTAGATAGTTTTCTTTAGACTATTGAATGTTTTTTTCTTTCGGATAAAATACTGCCAGACAATACTCTTAGAGTAGAGTCCAGATGCATTGAATTTTGAGACATCTATCTTTCCCGATTTTTTGATATTCCTAAAGATTTGACTGAAAAAATAGGTATGAGCTTTACTAATAGCAAGCGCCTTGGCAGATTTGCCTTCCGCAAGAAATTTTATCAATGAAATCAAATCAAGCCAAAACCGTACAAAAATCACTAAAAATGCTCTTCCAAGAGTTAAATTTTTTTGAAGCAAAACGAGGTTGTTTCTAAAGTTTAAATATGTTTTAAACGAACTTTTAGCATTCAGAGTTCCGCCGCCTACATGAAATACTATGGAATTTGGACAATAAACAACCTTATAGCCTTTATTTTTTAATCGCCAGCAAAGATCTATTTCCTCCATATGTGCAAAAAAGTCAGGATCGAATCCGCCAACTTCCAACCAATATTTCCGTTTTATAAATAAGGCTGCACCTGAAGCCCAAAAAATTTCAGCAAAATCATTGTATTGCCCATTATCCTGTTCCACCGTATCGAATATCCTTCCGCGACAAAATGGATACCCTAAAAAATCGATATAGCCTCCAGCCGCTCCGGCGTATTCAAAATGATCTTTTTGATTATAAGAAAGAATCTTTGGTTGGGCAACAGCAATATCAAGTTCAGATTCCATTAATTCAATTACTGCCTGAATCCAATTGGGTGTAACTTCTACATCAGAATTAAGAAGGATAAAATATTCATGGTTAATTTGGTCCAGAATCTTGTTGTAACCGCCCGCAAAACCATAATTTTCGTCATTTTGAATAATTTGAATGGCAGGATAACTTTGTTTCAAAAATTCGATGGAATCATCCGAAGATGCATTATCACCCACAATAACTTCAAAACGCGGATAGGTACTCGCTAAAACTGAGGGCAGAAACTTTTCAAGAAAGTTTTTACCATTCCAATTCAAAATTACTACCGCAACACTTGGAGTTTTAATCATTTTTTAAATTATTCGAACTAAATTTCCATCTTATATGAGACCATAACCAATATTCAGGTTTATTTCGAATGGTTTTTTCAAGTTCTTTTAAATGAGTTTCAGTTATGACATGTTTATCCATCTGACCTGGTTTGTCAATTAAGGATTTTATGATACACTCATAATAACCTCTTTTTATTCTATTTATACTAACATAAATTATAGGATGATCTAGCATTTGCGCAATTTTTTCAACACCTAAATACACGGCTGTTTGTTGATTTAAGAAAGTTGTAAAATATTGAGATTCTTCACGAGTTGGGGTTTGATCACCAACCAATATCAAAATATTTGGTTCATTTTTGTGCTCAAGCACTCTTTTGAGAGTCTGTTTCATAGGAACCATTACAGAGCCAAAACGAGAACGCATTGAATTCATCAACCCTTCAAATCGCTTATTGGATAAGGGTTTATAAACGACTAATACTTTTTCTTTCAATTCCAGACCGATAGCTAAGGAACCCCATTCCCAATTTCCATAATGCCCTGTCACCGCAATGATTGATTGACCATTTTGCAAATAATTCTTCAAAACCTCCGGATTTTTAATCACAAAACGTTTCTTTATTTCACCGGCGGATATTGAAATCGATTTAACGGTCTCCAGAATTAAGTCCGCGAGATAGTGATAAAATCTCTTTTCAATCTTTTCAATATCTAATTTTGATTTTCCAGGAAAGGAATTTAACAGATTAATCAGTACTACTTTTCTTCTGTATTTTATGATATAATATAGAAAAAAGTACAGAATATCAGATAAAAAATACAGTACAAAAAAAGGAAAAAGGGATACCAGGTATAGTATAAAAGCGGTGATACCGAAGGTTACTCGATTCATCAGTTTAAAAAGCTTTTTTAATTACTATTTGGCTGTCCCGAAAAAAAATTAACTGCTTGTAGCATGCCTGTATAATCACTAATTTTATAATCTCAATCACAAACTTAACTTATACTATGGAAAAAGGTGCAGTATTCCCTTTATTTTATCTTCCTTCCATTGAGTATATCACAAAAATGATCGTTTTTAAAAATAATCTGATCATAGAAAATGCTGAAAATTTTCAAAAACAAAGCTACCGGAACAGAGCGATAATTCACGCTCCTAATGGGCCTTTAAATCTGATTATACCGGTTGCAAAGGGCTCCAAAAACCAAACACCATTCAAAGAAGTAAAAATAAGTTATGATTTTGACTGGCAAAGAATTCATTGGATGACCTTACAAACTTCCTACAGACGTTCAGCCTATTTTGAATTTTATGAAGACGAATTAGTAAACTTTTACCAAAAAAAATGGAATTTTCTATTCGATTACAATGAAGATTTTCTAAACCTAATTTTTCGTTTTTTTAAAATTGAGCTCAACTACACGTTTACTGATTCATTCCATGAAACTTATAAGAATATAGAAGATTATCGATACAGTATACATCCAAAGCAAGTTTCAACAAAAAAATTTCACTCATATTATCAGGTATTTGAGGAAAAAAATGGGTTTTTGCCAAATTTAAGTATTGTTGATCTTATTTTTAATCAAGGACCTCAAAGTATCAAATACCTGTAATGATCTTCGTTTGGAAGGGTAAGTGGTTAATATTTGAACAGGTTGAACTCTTATTTTAGGAGGTGCCTCAATCATCTTATAAGAAATAAGTATTTCACAGGTATTTACCTCAAGTAGATATTTTTACCCTAAAGTTGGGCTGTGGCTGATCGCAAAAATTCAAATGATTAAATTCTGGCGTAAAAGCTGGCCTGACAGGGGTTAATTTGATTATTTAGAAGGTCAGAATTTTTCTTTTTGTATCTCGAAATTCTAAATCTGATTTTTTCTCAACACTATTAGCTATTTTTACAAAATGCAGTCTTTCGAATTAGATAAAACAGATCTCATAAGGGTAAAACGTGCGCTTGAAGAAGATGATCTTACTTTGAAAAAATTGATATCTGAATATCATACTTCTGAGATTGCCATTCTTTTTGAAAGCTTATCTCAGGATTCCAGAGAGCGCATCATTAGTATTTTACCTGCAGAACTTGCCTCAGAAGTTATTTCAGAAATGGATGCAGAATTCCATCCTGAAAAACTGCTGGAGAACCTGCATCCTGACAGGCGATCTGAAATTGTTGAGGAGCTGGATTATGATGATGCGACTGATATTATCAGCCTGTTACCTGAAGAACAACAGCAGGAAATTCTTCAGGGGCTCGACGAGGAGGATGCCTCTAATATTCGAAGCTTACTAAAATACGAAGAGGATACGGCCGGGGGACTGATGAATACCCAGGTCATTAAAATAAATGAAAATCTCCAAAAAAAGGAGGCGCTTGAAGAAATAATACGCCAGTCTGAAGAAATGGAGGAATTCTATACCATCAATGTTGTTGATGAGGATAATATTTTAAAGGGAATTGTATCGTTAAAGGATATCATAAAAGCCCGTAACCATATCAATATTAGTCAGTTAATCATATCTGATTTTGTATATGTCAAGGCGGATACAGATCAGGAGGAGGTAGCAAAACTAATTTCGCAATACAACCTTACTAGCATTCCTGTTGTGGATGATCAGATGCATCTTCTTGGACGAATCACATTTGACGATGTGATTGATGTAATGGAAGCTGAAAATACAGAAGATATTTTGAAGATATCTGGAGTATCTGAAGATGAAGAACTTGCCGGTAATTGGAAAGAAGCCGTAAAAAGTCGTTTACCCTGGCTGGTATTGAATCTCGGTACTGCCTTTCTTGCAGCTTCCATAATTCGCTATTACGATAATACCATTAGCGGTTTAGGCTTACTGGCAGCTTACATGGTTATTATAGCAGGAATGGGTGGAAATACCGCCACACAGGCGCTTGCGGTAACTGTAAGACGTATTTCACTGAATGATTTAAGTGATCATCAGGCTTACAGAACCATTTTAAAGGAATTTACTGTAGGATTAATAAATGGTGCGGTGATCGGCTTTATTCTGTTCATTTTTGCCTTGATTTATGACAAGAATTCAATGTTGGGTCTGGTTATTTTTATTGCCATGACAGGCAATCTAATTATTGCAGGTATTTCAGGTTCGGCTATTCCACTTATTCTCAAAAGAATTGGTGTAGACCCTGCTGTCGCCTCATCGATAATTATTACCACCTTTACGGATGTTTTTGGCTTTCTTCTGCTTCTTGGCCTTGCCAGCAATTTGATTCTCTAATTCATTAAAATTCAATTTTTAGGCTGATGATTTTATTATAAATTTGTTTAGCTGTAATAAATGGGCATTCAATATGACAGAAATTAGAAACAATTGGACAGAAGAAGAAATAGCAGAAATATATCACAGTCCGCTGCTCGATTTAATTTATCATGCAGCAACTGTTCACAGAGAAAACAAAGATTATTCAGAAGTTCAAATCAGCAGTCTATTGTCCATTAAAACTGGTGGATGTCCTGAAGACTGTGCTTATTGTCCACAAGCCGCAAGGTATCAAACAGATCTGGAAGTACAGGCACTAATGTCAGTTGAACAGGTTACAGCAGCAGCGCAAAAAGCTAAGGAAGCAGGTGCATCTCGATTGTGTATGGGTGCGGCCTGGCGTGAAGTTAGAGATAATCGGGATTTTGATCGAGTCATAGAAATGGTCAGTTCAGTGAATGCCCTTGAAATGGAAGTTTGCTGTACGCTCGGAATGCTTACTGAAACTCAGGCACAACGATTAGCGGATGCAGGTCTTTATGCTTATAACCATAACCTAGATACTTCTGAGGATGATTATAAACGTATTATTACGACAAGGACTTATGATGATCGTTTAAAAACGATTAATAATGCCCGTAAAGCAAAACTCACTGTTTGCAGTGGTGGAATTATTGGTCTGGGTGAAACTGTCAACGATCGAATTTCGATGCTGAAAACCCTTTCGAATATGTCAAAACACCCTGAATCCGTACCGATTAATGCGCTCGTACCGGTGAAAGGAACACCATTGGCTAATCAAGCCCGAGTGTCGATATGGGAAATGCTTAGAATGATTGCTACAGCCCGTATTATTATGCCAAAAACCGTAGTCCGTCTCTCCGCCGGAAGGACAGAAATGAGCTTAACTGATCAGGCATTGTGCTTTATGGCAGGTGCAAATTCAATATTTGCCGGCGATAAATTATTGACTACACCCAATCCGGATTTTAATGAAGACATGGAAATGTTTGAATTATTAGGATTAAAGCCTCGAGAAGCTTTCAAAAATGGGCGAAAAGAAAAATTAACTCCTGTATCTGACAGTTAATTCATCGCGACTGTTTAAAAAATCTGTTGATTAAATTTGATTTTTAATGAGCTTTTGTAAATCTAATATTAGGGTGTAGACCAACTCGAGCTGCTCAGTTAATAAATCTGATTCATTAGAAATTTTATCGAAAGGTTTAAAATCCGGTTTATTACTATCTATCTCTTCAAGCTCAAAATCTTTCATGCTTTTAATTACATCAGATAGAGTTTTCAAAGACCTTCTGATGAGTTTAAGATGTGATTCATTAATAATTAGAGGGTTGATTTGATGAAGATTGGTGATCAGGGTTGCCGTATAAGATGAGAGCATATGATTCAACACTACAAATTTATGAATCTCCTTACTATTTTGTTGTTTACTTTTAGGCTCTGATAGCATTCTTTGAAATGCACTACCTAAATTCGCGGAGCTGACATAGACATTTTTACGTGCTAATTTATAAGCGGTAATATCCAT
>VGGW01000026.1 GCA_016868395.1 Bacteroidota bacterium
TTAATCTTTTTAAAATCAATATCCGGCATAGCTGCTTCTGCTGAAACCATGGTATCCGATTTCATCATCATATTTGCCCGATACATAGGCTGAGGGGAATATTCATTATTAATTTCCTGAATTTCAATGGGTAGACCTAATCCTGCTCCAATAGCTGTAAGTAAATATTCTGCCTTGCTCTTTGCTGACTGAAGGGCATTTATTTTGAGTTCTTTTTTCAGGGTTTCCATTTTTGAATAATCATAACTCTCAATGTTGCTGTACTCAATTCCTTTTGGATCAACAGCGCTCATAATCTCATTGAATTTGCTCAGATCGCTAACCTTGATACGGTATTGTTTCCTCGCTAAAAAATCAGGTGTTTTTTTCTTTTCCCACCAGTTATTATAACTGGAGATATTATTGATGGTAAAATTCTCTTGCGGAATGCCGGCTTTTAGAACAGCTGACTGTAACTGACGTTCAAGTTCTTCAATCTCTACTTTCCTTTTGTTATTGGTATCCTTGAAATATTCTTTTAGTGACATTCCAATATAAATGATATCGGGGGTTACTTCAGCTTCTGCTGATCCGCTTACTTCAATTTTTCTGCGGGGATCTATGTTTTGGGAAAATGAATTTAAGCTGAATAGACTTAATAAGGTAATTGCTAGAATATTTTTCATGTTTCTTTGTTTCGTTTAATTATACAACTAAGATGAAAAATTCATGCCAAATCCATTAAGATAATTGGCACCCGATAACAACCGGGTAGAGGTTTTCAGTTAAAAATACGTTAAAGCCAATAAAAAAAGGCCTTTTCAGGCCTCTTTTTTATTCTTCAATACTTTCGCTATGAGGAAAGACTTCCTCCTCTTTTTCTTCTTTAAAATATCTTTTTTGAAAAATAAGTATCATAATAACTCCGATAGAAATCGCCGAGTCTGCTAAATTGAATACCGGTCTGAAGAAAATAAATTCTTCTCCTGCCCAAAATGGGAACCATTCGGGATAAGTTCCCTGCAAGATAGGGACATAAAACATGTCAACCACTTTTCCATGAAAAAGGCTTGAATAGCCTCCTTCTGCGGGAAAAAGCAGTGCCGGTTCATAATAACTACTTTCATTGAAAATAATCCCGTAAAAAGTTGAATCAATAATATTACCTAAAGCTCCGGCAAGTATTAGAGCAAGATTCATAATCAATCCACGATGATGTTTCTTTTTGATCAGATGTATCAAGCCATAACCTATACCACAAACGGCGACGATTCTAAATAAAGACAATGCGAGTTTTCCTGTTTCCCCACCAAATTCAATTCCGAATGCCATACCATTATTTTCGGTAAAATGAATCAACGCCCAATTGCCGAATATTTTATATTCCTGGCCTAGGGCCATGTTGAGCTTAATCCAAAACTTCAATGCCTGATCGGCTAAAAGAATTAGGAAAATAACGAGAAAAGGCTTAGTATAAGCTTTCATTTAGGTCTGCTTCAATTTTGCTTCCATACTTAAAGTAGCATGCGGAACAGCACGTAAACGTTCTTTAGGAATTAATTTGCCCGTTTCTCTACAAATGCCATAGGTCTTATTTTCAATACGTACCAACGCACTTTCAAGATTATCAATAAATTTTCTTTGTCGTGCTGCCAGCTGATTGATGGATTCCTTCTCCAGTGTTGCAGATCCGTCCTCAAGTGTTTTGTAGGTTCCTGCAGTATCATCCGTTCCGTTCATATTCGGATTGCTCAAAGATTGGGTTAAGGCAGATAATTCTTCTTTTGAACTGCGAAGCTTATCAATGATTAGATCTTTAAATTCTTGTAATTCAGTATCGGAATATCTTGTTTTTTCTTGCTTATCCATTTCTATTCTCTATTTATTTGTATTACTAGTTCAATATCGTCTATAAACACAGGTTCTCCCGATTCGAGATCTTTTACCTGCTCAATTGATTCAGCCAGAATTTCCGCGCAAATATAGTTTAAATTATTTTTTAGGGCATCGGAAATAAAGGGATGCGTTTTTACCTTTACATTTATTTTATCAGTTACTTCAAAACCAAGATCTTTTCTAATATTTTGAATGCGGTTTATCAATTCTCTTGCTATGCCTTCCTGTTTTAACGTCTCTGTAATCGTGACATCCAATGCAACAGTTAAATTTCCAAGACTTGCAACCTGCCAACCCGGAACATCTTCTGCAAGAATTTCAGCATCCGAAAGACCCACAACATACGAAGTTCCCGGAATTTCAAAATGCCCAGTGTTTTCAAAGTGATTGATATCCTGTTGCGACAAAGAATTTAATGTTTCTGCCACAAGTTTCATATCCTTGCCAACTTTGGGACCTAGTGCTTTGAAGTTTGGTTTTATTTTTTTGCTGATGATTCCTGAGGTATCGCTGATGTATTCAATATCTTTAAGGTTTGTCTCAGAAAGAATCAGATCTTTAACTTTTTCGACTTTCGCCTTAAAGTTTTTGTCTAAAATAGGGATCATCGCCCTGGTTAGGGGTTGCCTTACATTTATATTTACCTTTTTGCGCAGTGAGAGTATCAAAGATGAGATATCTTGAGCAAGAGCCATCCGTTCTTCCAGGTCTTGGTCCACACTTGCTGGTTTATATTCAGGAAAATCTGCCAGGTGAACAGAAATAACCTGCTCTTTACCGGTTACTTTATTGAGATCAATGAATAGGCGATCGCTGAAAAAAGGTGCTACCGGCGACATCAACTTGGCAATCGTATTCAGGCAGGTATATAAGGTTTGATAAGCCGAAATTTTATCCTCGCTATAGTCGCCTTTCCAGAATCTTCGACGGCACAAGCGGACATACCAATTGCTTAGATGTTCGTCTACAAAATGCTGTATGGCTCTCGTTGCACGTGTAGGTTCAAAGTCTGCGTAATAGTGATCAACCTCAAGACTCAAGGAATTTAATAAGGAGATGATCCAACAGTCGATTTCAGGCCTTATTTTAATGTCATTTTCTTTATAGCTAAAACCGTCAATGTTAGCATATAATGCAAAAAATGCATAGGTATTATGCAAAGTTCCGAAAAATTTACGTCGTACTTCATCAATCCCTTCAATATTGAATTTTAAATTATCCCAAGGAGAGGCATTGCTGATCATATACCAACGGGTAGCATCTGCTCCATATTTTTCAATTGTTTCAAACGGATCAACAGCATTTCCCAGACGTTTTGACATTTTGTTGCCGTTCCTATCAAGTACCAGTCCGTTGGAGACTACATTCTTGAAAGAAATACTATCGTTCAACAATACACCAATGGCATGCAAGGTAAAGAACCATCCGCGCGTTTGGTCAACTCCTTCTGCTATGAAATCGGCCGGATAAATTGAACCGGGTGTATCCTCAGAACCTGACTGTTTATTCCAGTATTGTAAGAAGGCTTCCGGACTAATTTTACCGCTTTTACCTTCTTCGGTTGGTGGAAGCCCCCATTGTGCATAAGGCATAGCTCCTGAATCGAACCAAACATCAATTAAATCAGTCTCACGAATCATTTTCTTGCCGGATTTAGAAACGAGGATAACATCGTCTACATAAGGTCTATGCATATCAAGGATTTCAAATGAAGAATCCATGAATCCTGCTTCAACTGATTTTTTAATTTCTGAACGAAGTTCCTCAATAGACCCGATGCATATTTCTTCGCTACCATCTGCAGTTCTCCAGATGGGCAATGGAGTGCCCCAATATCTCGATCGGGATAGATTCCAATCAACGAGATTTTCCAACCAATTTCCAAATCGGCCTGTTCCTGTTGATTCCGGCTTCCAATTAATAGTTTTATTCAGTTCAACGAGTCGATCTTTTAAAACGGTGGTTTTAATGAACCAACTATCTAATGGGTAGTATAAAACGGGCTTATCAGTACGCCAGCAATGCGGATAACTATGTTCGTATTTTTTAACATCAAAAGCCTTATTCTCTTCTTTAAGTTTGATGGCAATAAGCACGTCAGTAGGCCTAAAATCGGGATTTTTACGTTCATCTTCACTATAGTACTCTTCTTTTACAAATCTTCCGGCAAAATCGACTACCTCAGCAACGAACTTCCCTTGTTTATCGACAAGAGGTTGTTCATTGCCCATTTCATCCCTAACCATTACAGAGGGCACATTGTTCTCACGTGCTGCCCTAAAGTCATCAGCTCCAAATACTGAGGCTGTATGTACAATACCGGTACCATCTTCAGTAGTTACAAAGTCGGCAGGGATAACAAGAAAAGCATTTTTCTCAAGGTCAGCATTGCTCACATAGGGCATTAATTGATGATACCGCAGTCCGACAAGATCAGATCCCTTAAAATCCGCAACCTGATTCCATGGTATTACTTTGTCGCCGGCCTTATAATCGTCAAAGGATAAAGCTTTGTTTTCCTCTTTGAAGTATTTTGAAACCAGATCCTTTGCCAGAATCACACTAACCGGGGCATAAGTATAAGGGTTAAATGTTTTGATCTTAACGTATGAAATTGAAGAGCCAACAGCCAGAGCACAATTTGATGGTAATGTCCAAGGGGTAGTTGTCCAGGCAAGAATAACTGTGTCTTCATCCCGATTTTGGAATAAATAATCCATCAGGGGATGATCCTGATCTTTTTTAAGATGAAACTGAGCAACAATCGAGGTGTCTTTCAGCATTTTATAGGTTCCCGGCTGATTCAATTCATGAGAGCTTAGTCCGGTTCCAGCAGCAGGTGAATAGGGCTGTACGGTATAACCTTTATACAAAAGGCCCTTTTTGTGAAACTGCTTTAAAATCCACCAAAGTGTTTCAATGTATTCGTTTTTATAGGTGATGTATGGATTCTCAATGTCTACCCAGTAACCCATTTTCTCTGTCAGATCGTTCCAAACGTCGGTGTATCTCATCACCTCCTTACGGCAAGCAGTATTGTAATCATCAACACTGATATTTATCCCGATATCGTCTTTACTTATGCCCAGTTTTTTCTCAACTGCCAGTTCAATGGGTAAGCCATGAGTATCCCAACCACCTTTTCGTTCCACGCGGTAACCTTTAAGGGTTTTGTAACGGCAAAAAATATCCTTGATTGAACGTGCCATCACATGATGTATCCCCGGCATTCCGTTTGCCGATGGGGGCCCTTCATAAAAGATATAAGGGTTACTGGCCGGCCGATTAGAAATACTTTTTTGGAATACGTCGTTTTCTTTCCAGTAATCTAAGATTTCTTTCCCTGTTATTGATAGATCAAGTTGCTTATATTCTTTGTACATCAGTGCTTTAACCCCAATTTTAAGGATGCAAAGTTAAGAAATTAAAGGCTTAAAACGCAGATTTTTGAAATCATTAATCTGTATATCAATGGCCGGGATCAAAAATAGTATTTTGAGTATATTTGTGTTAATCTGATTAAACCTATGGGAAATAAATATATGCGTCGTGGAATTTGGTTTATCCTCGTGGGAATTGCATTCAACATTCATGGATATTACCTGATGAAGGGGGATCAATTCAAGTATGGTTGGGCGATAGTTATTGGCACCATTGCTTTTGGATTTGGGTTTTTACAGGTTATCTACAGTTTAATTCGTAAAATGGATCGCAAGGCGATCCTTAAAGATCGTTCAGAAACGGAAGAATAGGTTCGTTTAGGGCTGTTTGCCGGCGTACATGTTTTCTTTTTCATAAAATTTTTGGAACGCGCGCACTCAAACAGGATACAAGACATCAGACATTATATCCACCTGATAGAATCAACTATCTATGGTCAGTAGTCAATTATCAACTACATTAAATATCCCAGGTTTCCCCTTTAGCTTTCGCGATTTTCTTCCTTTTCCGTTTATCAATTTGTACCAGTAAGGAAGGCAAGAGCGTCAGGTTGGATACCAGTGCGATGATTAAGGTTATTGATAAGAGTAAACCTAAAATCATGGTACCACCAAAGGTAGAGGCAGTAAAAATTCCAAATCCGAAGAAAAGAACCAGTGCGATATAAGTCATACTTACCCCGGTTTCACGAATGGTATCAGAAATCACTTTGGTGGTTGTGAAATCAGTTGATTGTAATTCTTGTTGATATCTGGTCAGGAAATAGATGGTTTGGTCTGAGGCCAATCCGAAAGCAATTGTAAATATTAAAATCGTAGATGGTTTTAGTGGGATATTGAAAAATCCCATCAGTCCCGCAGTGATAATCAGGGGAATAATATTAGGTAAAAGTGAGATGAACATGATTCTGAGATCCTTGAATTGGAATAATCGAAGCATAGAAATTAAAAATATGGCGAGTAAAATACTTTCCATCAAGTGTTTTAACATATAATCGGTTCCTTTTGAAAATATGATACTTGAACCGGTCAGTAATACATCAAATCGCTCCGGATTTAGAATGGAATCGATTCTTGGTTTGAGTTCTTCCATCAATGCATTCATCCGTTTTGAACCCACATCGGCCATTTGAAAACTCACTCTTGCTACCTGTTTATTGCTGTCAATAAAACCTTTAAGCATATCGTTATTTCCGCCTGAGTTTGCGAGGTAAGCCAAGACGAAATTTTTCTCCATTTCATTAGGGATACGGAAGAACTGAGGATCACCATTGTAAAAGGCCTGAGAAGCATATTTTAATGCTTTATTGAGAGAAACCGATCTTGAAAATTCAGGATAAGCGGAGATCATTTCCTCCATTTTATCAACACGTTTGACAGTAGACAGATTTAACACGCCATTTTTTTTCCGGGTATCTATGCTAAGCTCTAATGGTAAAATGCCCTCAAAATTCTTTTCAAAGAATTTGAGATCTCTGTTGATTGGAGAATTTTGTGGGAGGTCATCCACTACATAGCCATTGACATTGATCTGCATTACTCCAAGTAGGGAAATCAAAGTAATTACGATTGAAAAAACATAGATGAGATGGCTTTTTTCGTGAACTAGAAAATCGGTTCTGACTAATAGCTTGTGCAAGAAATCCGTATAATGTTCTTCTTGTGCTTTCAGTTTGGGGACAGGGAGGTAGCTGAAAATGATTGGAATCAGACACAGGCAGATAAACCAAGTGGCCATTACATTCAGGGCCGCAACCACACCAAATTCAACTAATAAGGCACTACCCGTGTAGAATAAAACTCCAAATCCGATGGCAGCCGTAATGTTTGCAATCAGCGTAGTCTCCGAAATTCTTAGTATGGTGACATGCAACGCTTTTTCTTTATCTCCATGTTTTCGAAGCTCATTGTGGTATTTATTTAGCAGCAATATACTGTTGGGAATCCCGATAATTACAATCAGTGGAGGAATTAAACCGGTTAGCATAGTAATCTCATAGCCAAACATAACCAAGGTCGCCAGGCTCCAGATTACTACGACAATGACCAGAATAATCGGAAAAAGAACAGGATAAAGTTTTCTGAAAAACAAGAATAGAATAATAGCAGAAACAAGAATAGAAAGACTAAGAAACAATACAAATTCTCTGGATACCAGTTGACTTACAGCAGTACGAATAAATGGAAGTCCGGAGTAATGAACTTCTACATGATGTTTTTTACTGAAAGTATCGGCTCTTTCTAAAATTGATTTGATTATAGGTTTACGTTTGGGCGTATTAAGTATTTTATGATCAAAACTGATGGCCATCAGGGTGGCATGGCCTGCTTTGTTCAATAGAAGTCCATCGTAAAAAGGTAATTCGTAAATGCGATTTTTGATACTGTCCATTTCCGAGTCGCGCGTCACAGGGCCTAAGCTAATCTTCTTTAATATGAATTTTTGATTTAAAGTATCTTTTTGGAGGTCATACAAGTTGCCGATTGAAAGTACTTGTTGTATACCTGCAAGATTTTGTATTTCCAAGGTAAGCTGAGCCCAATCGTTGAATAATTCCTTGTTCATCAATTTTGGCGTACTAATCCCAAGAACCATCATGTTCCCATCCTCGCCAAACTTGTCTTTGAAATCATTGTATCGAATAAAAGCCGAATCAGTTTGAGGAAGAATTTTACTGCCGGTGTAAGAAAGTTTAACAAAGCTGGCTTTCCACGCCATGAATAGGGTCAAGACGAAAAACAGTACAAGAATTGCGATCCGGTTCGAAAGTATAATTTTGGAAAAGTTATTCCACATGCTGAACGGTTTAGGATTATAGCGATATCAGTCTGTAAAACTACAAAAATTCTTAATTTGGCCTTTGTTTAATCTGTTAATTCGGTAAAGCCGGTAAAGTAAATGAAATGGATACTATTGGTAGTAGTATTTTAAAAATTTGAAAAAGTAGTTCGGGGGAATTAGTTTTGCTTCATAAAACCAGGGGAATCGTATTTAAAACCACAAACTATGCTGAGAGCAGTGTAGTAGTACAGGTTTTTACCGAAAAATTTGGATTGCAATCCTACTTGATTAATGGCATTAAGCGCCCTAAATCAAAGATTAAACTGAATAGTTTACAGCCATTACATCTTTTAGATATGGTGGTTTATCATAAAAGTTCAGGAAGTATTCAGCGTGTTTCGGAATTAAGACACTTGCCTGTTTTTCAGACTATCCCGTATGATATCATAAAAAGCTCAATCACCTTATTTTTAAATGAAGTTTTATATAAGTCACTCAGGCAGCATGAATCCGATGAAGTGCTGTTTGAGTTTTTGTTTCATGCCATTGAAATTTTAGACGGTATTAGCAAAGGAGTATCAAATTTCCATGTTTATTTTCTGCTTAGGCTAACCCGTTTCATGGGATTCTATCCTGATACTAGCCTGGCAGGTAGGGCTGATTTTTTTGATCTTAAGAATGGTTGTTATTCTAAGATGCAACCCCCTCATTCCTTGATTCTTGAACAACCTTTATCGGGGATCTGGACTTCCTTTCTGAATGCTAAATTTGATAATCTGGAGGAATTGACTATTTCTTCAGCTCAAAGAAAGCAATTGTTGGAGAAGGTATTGGAGTATTACAAGCTTCATGTTGAAGGATTCGGACAAGTAAGATCGCATGAAGTGTTGGAGGAGGTTTTGGCCTGAACGATGTAAAAAATATGTTCACCGGATACAATAGTTATCCGGATTCTATTTGATATTCTTCTGTACAAATTCCGCCGAATACACCTTAATCATCTCCCTCACCCGCCTAAACTCATTCAAAATTTCCTCTTCCGTGCCTTTGGCTTTGGCAGGGTCAGGAAAATTAAAATGAAAGCGTTTTACATTTCCCGGGAAATAGGGGCAGGCTTCATTGGCATTATCACAAACAGTAATGACAAAATCGAATGGTATATCAGTATACTCATTAACATGGTTCGAAGTATGATTGGAGATATCAATGTGATCTTCTGCCATTACCTGAATGGCTCTTGGGTTTACACCGTGAGTCTCTATCCCTGCGCTGTAAATTCTGGCTTGATCACCGGCATAATGCCTCAGGTAGCCTTCTGGTATCTGACTTCTGCAACTGTTACCTGTGCATAGTACAAGGATGTTTTTCATAGATAGTTAGTTCATAGATTAATGCCCTAATTATATATTGCAATATTACGATGAAATTTTCTAAAGAACAAGGTTAATTGTGTGAAGATTGATTTAGTCTGGCGAATGTAGTAATCAGACCGTTGAGTTGGTTTTGTAAGATGATTTGGTAAATTCGCAAGCCGGGTGGTTCGACTTTAAAAATTGTCTTTGGGGGTGGGAAATTGATTTCCCCATTTACTGATGGGTTTCAGATAATGCTGAGTACTCCATTTGATCACCCACCTTTTTTACCTTTGAGAGGTCAAGAGAATCATTGGAGATAGGTTCTAATACCTTAAGACGTTCCTCAACAGGTAAATTTTTATTAAGCCAAATTTTAGCGGTATTGATATCCAACAGACAAGGCATCCTTTCATGAATATCCTTCATGAACTCATTTGAAGTACGGGTAATGATGGTACAAGTATTAATCATTTCTCCGGTAGACTGATCAACCCAGGTATCCCAGAGTCCGGCCATGAGGGTAAATTGTTGATTCTTCATCCTGATTAAGTAAGCTTGTTTTACTTTCCCTTTTTCGTCCATTTTTTTCCATTCATAAAATCCATCGGTTATGATTACACAATGGCGTTTACCAACCAAATGTTTCCAGACAGTGGATAGCCGGAGATTTTCTAAGCGTGCATTAAAACTGATGAATTTTGGTTTTTCTTTAGACCAAAAGGGTATCAGACTCCAGTAAAAATACTGAAGTTCCTCCCCTTTATCGTCTGTGATTAATGGGAGTTCGGAGCTTGGGGGCAAATTAATTGACCCGGGTTTAATTAAGTCAAGGGCGTATTTTAGATGAAGTTTTTTGGCAATAACCGCCGGGTCTGAAGTTGAAACTCTGCCGCACATGGGTATATTGGATTTGGTTTTAAATTATTTCCTATTTCCTTTTCAGCTTTTTGATGCACAATTTCGTTTAAAGAATGTATATTTAATGTATAAAATTCCAGTTTATTTAAAATATAAGCCATTACTATTGAAAGGCTTATAAAATTTTTAGTTTCCACACAATTGAAAAAATATAATGAAAACAGCAAACATCGAAAACAAGTCTAAATTTTATATCCTTAGCCTGTTCGTATTGTTATTTCTGGTTCAGCATTCCTTTGCTGCCAATAAGGTTAGAATAGCCACGATTGGAGCTGTCTCGCCTTCTGTCAATAAAGCCCAGGCACCTGCAGCTTTTGTAGATCAAATGATTAGTTTCTGGAACGGACAACTTAGTCAGGTGCTTAAATCAAAACTGGATTTGATTGTATTGCCCGAGGCATGCGATGTGCCATCAGGATTAAGCTACCCGGAACAGAAGATTTATATTAAGGAGAGAAAGAACAGACTATTGGAGTTTTTTGCCTCTAAAGCTCGTGAAAATAATACCTATATCGCGTTTGGGTCCATTCATGAAACCGAACAGGGCCTTCGCAACTCGGTAATTATGCTCGATAGAAACGGTCAGGTTGCAGGTACTTATCACAAGAATTTCCCAACCATCAATGAGATGGAAGCCGGCATCATTCCCAGTGAAGAGGTGCCAATTGTTCAATGTGATTTTGGTAAAGTTGCCATGTCGATTTGTTTTGATCTGAATTATGATGAATTGCGATCAAAATACATCGAACAGCAACCGGATATTATTTTATTTTCTTCTGTTTATCATGGCGGACTGATGCAGGGAATTTGGGCATATTCTTGTCGCGCCTTTCTGGTCAGTGCGATAGGTGTGGCTCAACTTCCTTCGGAGATTGTAAATCCTTTGGGAGAGGTTATTTCTAGCAGCACCAATTACTTCAACTATACGGTATCCACTATCAATCTGGATTATAAATTGGCGCATTTAGATTATAACTGGGATAGACTGAAGAAGCTCAAAACAAAGTATGGGGATGATGTCAATATTCATGATCCCGGAAAAGTTGGCTCTGTGATGATCAGTAGTGAAGATAAATCCATAAGTGCTGCTCAAATGGCAAGAGAGTTTGATATTGAACTACTTGACGCCTATTTTGATCGCTCCAGAACATTCAGAAAGAAAGAACTGCAAAAAGTAGGAATGTGATTATGCGATTATAATCGTATGATCTGATGAAGCCGATTTTGTTTAGCAGCGCCTTCAGTGATTATGGTATAGTCTAAACTTATGGCCGCATCCTAAACTTTCTCTAACTCATAAGCCGGATTTGAGGTTTTCAAAAAATAGGTTAATATTTCATTTGGGTAAACGATCCGAGCCATCCGTTCAACTCAGGTATTGACCTCATCACATTAATTCAGCCGAACATAAAAACCGAACCGAGCGTACATTCGCTTTATTATTTTAACCTGAATTTGATATTATTTGATATTAGGAAGATAAAAAATCATCTTTTGATGGATTTCATGTTGCTCCACACGCATATGATTTGATTTTTGAAAGCAATATCTGCGTGTTATCGCTTAGTTCAGTCCTTTCCTCCGGAGTATTTCCGGCAAGAAATTTTGCTTCATTTCAGATGATCCATAGCCGGAAGATACCTCCTTCGGCAAGGTTTAGTTTACCCGGTGCTGTTTTCCATCGGGGCGGCTGCTCGGTAATAGAAGCACAGGCTCTGTTAAACAAACACGGGTGGCAGCCCTATCTTTTTTGCACTACTGAATCTCTTGATATCGATTCCATTTCCTGCAAAAAAACAGGGCAGAACACGGGGCTGGAATAAGCCAGGAGCAACAGACCCTGCTTTCCAAAAGCTGAGCAAAATCATCAGGTTAAACTTAGCCTAGAAAGAACTAATATCGATGTCAGGTTTCTTAATCTATAGTTTTATCAATAAAAAAAGAAAAAGAAGTACAGAGCAGCATGAACTCCTCTTACACCTTCATAATAACCAATGGTGCTTCCGGAACTATTTTTTACCCTTCCATTATCGAGAAAGCCAATGATGCTACCGGAACTATTTTTAACTCTACCATCCTTCACAAAACCAATAGTACTGCCGGTGCTATTTTTAACTCTACCATTATCAAAATAACCAATGGTACTCCCCGAACTATTTTTAATTCTATCATTATTAAAGTAGCCAATGGTATTCCCTGAACTATTTTTAACCCTGCCGTCTTCGATATAACCAATGGTACTCCCTGAACTGTTCTTTAGCCTTTGAGCATTGGCTAATCCAATTGTCAGTAACATTGCTGTCATTAAAATTAAATGTTTCATTTTATTAATTTTTGTTTCTGGTTAAAGAGGGTCTCAAATTGGTTTTACCGAAAAGTTTTTGTGTTTCCATCGATTTTAAAAATATTTTTTTACAAACGACTCCCCCAATCATGGTTATAGTCTAATTTTTGAGAAAAAACACGTAAAATCGATAACTTAAGGGGAGGATTATCGCTTATTCACTAAATTGAACGACTTTGTAACCACTAATTTTATTAATTTCAGCAAGGGTTCGAAATTCATTTAATTTTATATTTACTATTTCCTTGCCGGTTGAAATTTCATCAAAGGATATGACTAAACCAGATTGACCATCTATGAACTTTGACGAAAGTTGCTTGACAAATCTAAAATTATTATCAAAAAAGTCACCATAAGGATACCTGGTAGAGTAAGCTCTAAAATCATACCCAATATAGTATTCACTCCAGCCATAGCCACAGCCACGCCATTGGCGAGAAATGCGCTCCCAAATTTTCCAGTCCAATAGTGGAGTAGTGCTAAAAGAGATTTGTTGGTAGCCATCACTACTGTAAGCGTTAAAGAAAACACTACCCCTGAAATTCTATTTGATTGTTGACTATTTAAACAATAACATACTTCATCTGAAGTGCCTTCAAATTTTCTAAGCTTCCGCTGAATTTTGAGTATTTTTATAAATATAGGATTCAAAATAATTTGACGGACTTCTTTGCTCGACTAAAGAGTTAGAATCTGAGTTCATAGATGATTTTTATTAATCTTCATAATTACTCAAATTTTTGCAATTTTTTTGCAAAAAAAAGGGTTTATTAAGTTTGAACTTGATAAACCCTTTATTTTCAGTGTGGGAGATACTGGGTTCGAACCAGTGACCCCCTGCTTGTAAGGCAGGTGCTCTGAACCAGCTGAGCTAATCTCCCGCTTTGGGACTGCAAATATAGGAGGACGCTTGTATTTAGCAAAATTAATTTCAAAAAATGGATTTTTGGGCTTCTAGCAAGGTATTTGAAATTAAATTAACCTGAAATGAATATACCATCTTACCGCAGCCTGATTATTTTTCTCAGTTTTTGGAAAGCAGGGTCTGTTGCTCTTGGTCCCGTGTTCTGCCCTATTTTTTTGCTGGAAATTAAATCGTTATCCTAAGATTCAGTAGTGCAAAAAAGATAGCGCTGCCACCCGGGTTTGCTTAACAGGGCCTGTACTTCTATTACTGAGCTGCCTGTCGCGATGGAAAACAGCACCGGGTAAACTAAACCTTGCCGAAGGAGGTATCTTACGGCTATGGATCAACTGAAATCAAGTACCATTTCTTGCCGGAAATACTCCGGAGGAAAGGACTAAACGAAGCGATAACTCGCAGGTATTGCTTTCAAAAAAAAATCAAATGCGTCCGGAGCGTGATAAGATTCATTACAAGGATATTTTTTAATCTTCATGCTATTGATCTCAGGTTAAACTAAATTTTTTGAATGGATACTTGATTAGCCGAGGGAGCAAAACAATAAGTAATCTTGGGAATAATTGGTAGGGCTTTTCATATAGATTGTTTTAAAGTAAAGGAATTTCGCCTTTTAAACAGTCCGATTTTTAGGAGGGGTTACAGTCATAGGTAGCAGCAAACAATAGTTTTTGTACTTCCCGATAGTCTTTTTGCGACGAAAAATCACTTTGTTGTTTGTTGCACAGAAATGCTGGAATTTATTTCTTAAAGTGATTTTTAGAATTATTTATCTCTTTTTAACAAACTTTAACAAAACTTTAAACCATTCTTAGTTAAATTTGTCGAACAAATCAGCGTATTAGAAAGAAATATTCCCGCTATTTATTAACCAATTATTAACTGTTTATTTAGAAAAATAAATGGTCTGTTATTTTTTTATCGGTATCAGATCGTATTTAATCAATCTTTTTAAACCTAAAGAAGATACTCATATAAAAATCGAGTGAAATGAAAACCAACCTATTAAAAGTTACAAAATTGACGCTTATCACGCTTAGTTTCATTGCCTCAACCCTATCGATAAGCAAAGCACAAAAATTAAATGATGTACAGGAGGGCAGTGTTTGGGCATCTGCCATAAAAGTTGATGGGAAACATAATGACTGGGAAAATAATTTTAAAGCATTGAATAAAAGTACAAACCTGACTTATACCCTTGCTAATGATGCTAAAAACTTATACTTGGCCATCCAATCCAAAGATGTGACGAATAACAATAAAATAATGTTAGGGGGTATTACCTTGACGGTCAATCCAACAGGTAAGAAAAATGATAAGGAAGGGTTTAAAGTAATCTATCCGGTAATAGCCAGACGCAGACCGGGTGGTGCACCGGGTGGCGGAGCC
Organism: Bacteroidota bacterium; assembly: GCA_016868395.1. Classification (GTDB taxonomy): domain Bacteria; phylum Bacteroidota; class Bacteroidia; order Sphingobacteriales; family Sphingobacteriaceae; genus Daejeonella. The sequence continues at coordinate 15,026 of VGGW01000026.1, forward strand.
CCTGCAGGGGTTAGAATGCAAGGAGGCCCGAATGGTGGTTTTAGCCGTTTCCAGGATATGAGTCCGATGCAAAGAGATTCCATGCAAAGGGCGTTTGCCAGGATGCAACTGGCAGGTGCCAAAGAAATTAAAGTTTTTGGCTTTAAAGATATTCCGGATAGCTTGATCTCCATTTACAACGAGTACAGCATTAGAACGATGGCGTCCATCAGTGATGAAGGGGTTTTCATGTATGAACTTTCTGTACCATTTGCCTTGTTAGAAATGTCCTTAGATGAGCCGAAAGAATTCTCCTACAACGTGAAGCTTAATGGCTTGCAAATCAATTTTGGAGGTTTTTCAGGAGGTGCCAGACCAGGTGGACCGATTGGAGGAGGCGGGGGTGGTCAGGGACCGGTGGTAGTGCTGCGCATGGAAGGAAGTGGCGCAGGTGGCCCGGTCGGCAGCTTTAATTTCCAAGATTTAATAACCCCAACAGATTTTTGGGGTAAGTATATTTTAACCAAACAAAACTAGAATTTCAGTATTCCTATTCTATGAAAATAATGGCTATGCCGGCGTATCAGTTAGGCAAAAAAAATGCTAAAATATCTCTCCTTACAGTGATTTTTAGCCTTACAATTGCTCAACTTTTTGCGCAATCCACACCTCGGCCTCCAGCTACAACCCCTCAACCCATTCCGCTCAGGCAGGTTTCGGGCGTAGTAAAGGATTCGCTGGATCAAACTGTAATTGGCGCAACTGTTACCTTAACTTCTTCTGCAGATACACTCAAAACATCAACCAATGAGGATGGAATTTTTATTTTTAAAAATGTAAAATCATGGGTGTTTAGAATTCAAGTAACCTCTTTGGGCCATGTGAGTAAGGTAATTTCCGGTAAATACAATGATGCAACTCCACGAATTACTTTAGATCCCATCATATTAAAAAATGATGAAAAAGTATTAAGCGAAGTCATAGTTAATGGTACACCATCCATTGTCTACAAAACGGATACGGTAGAATACAGGGCCAGTGATTATGTAGTGAGGAAAGGGGCTACTGTTGATGAATTATTACAAAAAATGGAGGGTGTTCAGGTGGGTAATGATGGTTCGGTTACTGTAAATGGAACTGCTGTAGCCAGAGCCCGCTTAAATGGGAAAGATATTTATGGTGGGGATGTGGCAACTGCAGTACAAAATTTACCTGCTGAAATTGTTGATAAAGTTCAGATGGTTGATGATTATGGAAATACTGCAGCCAGAACCGGTGTTAAAGATGGCGATCCGACTAAAGTCTTGAATATCACTACGAGGCAAGATAAGTCGGTCGGGAATATGGCTAGGTTAAACGGCGGACTAGGAACTCTGGATCAGTTTGAAGGTAGTGCTAACTTAACCCGAATTAATAAAAATCAAACCATTACTGTAAATGCCACGGCTCTTCAATCTCCAAACGGAATTGCAGGTCAAAATGCAAGTATTGGCCGATTGGGTGGAGCAGCCAATCGAGGCGGAAGAAGTGGTGCAGGCTTTGGCGGTGGTGGTGGCGGAAATGCAACCGGAGGCACTAATTTAAGAACGGCACCCGCATTAACCTACCGGGATAAATTTGGTAAAAAGATTGATTTTTTGGCTAACTATAATTTTAGCTACATAGATAATCTTAGTCAAACCATCAGCAGATCTCAAACCATAAGTACCCTCGGGACAACCGATTCTGATCGGGATGCAAATTTTGAATCAAAAAATAGATCACATACCATTGGTTTTGAGATTGAATATGCCATTGATAGTGCCAATTATATTCAGTTTACACCTAACCTGAATTTTGTCAATTCAACAGGATTTAACAGGTCGACAGTATTTCAAAAAGGCCTGATTAATCAAGATCAAATTAATAGCAATTATAACAGCAGTACTCGTCCGAATATAGGTGGAACAGTCGCGTATCAACATATTTTTAAAAAACCTTCCAGAACCTTCTCGGCCGAAGCTACCCTTAGGCAGCAACAAAATAATAATGCGGATGAACAATTGAACCTTTTTAACTATCGGGATATTAATCAATTGCTCTTAGGTGATTCTATTCTTAATCGCCTGATTGATGTCAATAATCTTCAAAACAGCATCCGTGGTAGTTTAACCTATACAGAACCCTTGGGTAAGTTATCGCGATTAGAATTTAACACGAATGTAGAGGAAAGAGACTATAACAATAGCCGTCTCACCAGTGACATTGAGGCCAATGGTAATTTATCTCTTTTGGATACATTTAGCAATGTGTTTAACTATTCCTTCACGCAATACCGAAACTCACTTAATTACAGATATGGGAGTAATAGCACATTGTTTAATTTCTCTTTGGGTCTAACCACAGTGAATACTTCCTTGGTAGCAAGTAGTACCACAGTTGCTTCTAGAATTGATAAACAAAATTTTAGAATCATACCGATTGCTCGTCTTCAATTGAGACTTTCGAGTACACACAGGGCTTCATTGAACTATAACGGTAGAGCAATTGAACCGTTGTTTAATCAAATTCAACCTGTAAGGGATGTTTCTAATCCACAAAATGCCATCGTGGGTAATCCCGATTTGAAAGTTGCTTTTACTCATAGTGTCAATGCCCAGTATAGTAACTATATCGCTAATTCCAGAATTAATTACGAATTGAGAGTATTCTCCTCATTTACCGAAAATCAAGTAGTCAATAATGTAGTTGAGATCAGGGATCCTGCTGCCTTTGGGGTGTTTAGAAACGAAACACGATTCGTTAACTTGAATGGTAATAATAGTACCATAGGCGACTATTCTATTTCCAAGCAATTAAGCGATAGGAGATATAACCTTAGTTTTTTCGGAAATGTGATCCATTCTAACCGTGTCTCTATGAGTAATAACCAAATGAATAATGCAAAAACATGGGGGTTTAAGCAAAATTTTGGACCAAGAATGAATCCTAAAACTTGGTTTGACATTAATCCATTTGTTTCCTATGACTTTAATAAGATAGATTTTACTTTAGCGCGTTCCAAAGATGTCATTCAAAAAATTTGGGCATTGAGTTTAGATGGGAATATTTACTTTGCCAAGAAATACCAATTTGGCTATGCTTTGAGTAAAAATTATGTGAGTGGTATTGGCAATAACATTACCAATAATCCATTTATCATTAATACGATGTTGCAAATGAGGGTATTTAAGAACAAAGGTTCTTTGCAATTGAGGGCCTACGATTTATTGAACCAAAATAACTTTATTAATAGAACTCAAAACGACTTAGGTTTTACAGAAACATTAACAAATCCTAATAGTCGTTATGTGATGTTAAACCTGAGCATGAATATTCAAAAATGGACTGGCGCTGCGGGTAATAATAACAGACCTTTGATTAGAAGGGGAGATGGTAGTTTTGTGAATTGAGATGATCTCTTATTCTTTTTTCAACAGGATAAACCGCTCAACCAAAGCGGGTTCTTTGAGCGGTTTATCATGGATCTAAGGAATCATTGAAATAATGATCCTGATTTGAAGTTTCAAGCTTTAGGCCAATCGCGACAGGAACTGACAAATTTGTTAAACCTGATTACAGCGTGAATTGGCTTGTGCTTAAGGCCTCTAGTTAATGAGTGAAAAGCAGAAATGTTGACAAAACATTTCTTAAAACTGCTTTCAAACTAATTCATACATGGTTGAGTTTTTAATCTAAAGACCTCTATAACTGATGTTCTTCTCAAGACCTGAGTCTGATATCAGTTGTAGGAGTGTTAGAGATATAATTAAACTCTTTCTTATTGTTTTTTGACCAATTTGGTAATTTCCAAAACACCATTAGTGATGGAACCGGTGATGGTTACCTCTTCACCGACAAAGTTTTCTACTTTTTTGGTGTCTTTGATGGAATACACTTTATCGCCACTTACAAAAACAATTTTAGCGCCATTCTTTACACAATCTTTTGCACAGGCAGCATGACCCTTATTATTACCCTTAGCACCGCATTTGTCATCGGTAATAAATCCGGTCCATTGACCTTTGTCAAGCGCATTTACAGTCGTAATGAATAATACAACGACAAGAAGCATTAAGTACTTTTTCATAGTATTCGTTTTTTAATTTAAATGTAAGGCTTTTTCAATAATTTACAAAATTTCTATGCCCGACTAATAAATCATAGATTTAGAATACACAAAACCCGATTGTGATCAGCTGTTCATTCCTGTTTTCAAGACTCCATTCTATTTCCTCATCTTTGCATCAAACAATTTCAATATGTCAAAGACAAAACTTACAATTAATAGCAACGGCTCAGTTAAAATAGAAGGCGATTTTGAAATCGTTGACAGGAATGGCGGGGTTTACGGACTTCAGGGGCGTACGGTTTTATCCATCTGCCGTTGTGGGCTTTCAAAAAACAAGCCGTTTTGTGACGGGGCTCATAATGGGCATTTTGAGCATGAAGCTGTTGCTTTTGATTTGCCCCCAAAGAAAGTGTGATTCATTATTCTGAATCACTGGTTTCCGGGTAAAATGACATTCAATAATCATTATTAAAAATCTTTCGATCTTGCCGCGAAAGAGGGTACTGACTTTCCCCTTCAGCCGGCAAAGTTGGCATAAGAGCCGTGGCTTCCGGGTATTTGTTCTATATCCACACTTGATCCTGTATGTGTAATCCAACCCTGACTAAGTTCGTGCAAGAGTTGAATGATTCTTCTATTTGATTGGCAAAAGATATAGAATTAAACAGATCAGGATTCGTGCTGTTTCAGAAAAAAAAAATAGGGTTTTGCTCTTCGACTTTCATTTAGTGATTGATTTCTTTTCTTAAAGGTTTAATTAAATTTTGTTGTAATTCCTGATTTTCAAGCTTATCAATCAATTCCGAAATCTCTTTTTTCATAAAAAAGCCAACCATTCGCTGTAGCTTCTTTAACATGATTATTGCAGCTTTTATTTTTTCTTGATCATTCATAAAACAAAAATATGCTAAAAATATTAGTAATACAAAAGTGTTTTTTTATTTTTTATTCGGGGCTTTGGGAGTGTATCCTTTTGTAAATTGCAGGAATATCAAAGCAATCTTCTTATCGTGAAATTAAGTCATTTGAGAATACAAGGATCATGTGTTGTACAAATTAATTTCAATCCATTTATATATTTTTGTCGAACATCAACTATGAAAACCCTCTTAATCCTCGCGATCCTTTTTATTCTTATTCTGATGCTTGCCAGGTTGAATAAATTTCGTTTTTTTTGGGTTTTTGGTAGTTTATTCTTGTCTTCGTTTCAGTTCATTTGAAATGAAATTAACATAAGTTATCTGAGATCGATATACCATATTGCCGGAGCCCGATTATTTTTCTCGGATTTTGGAAAGCAGGGTCTGTTGCTCTTGACCCTGTGTTCTGCCCTATTTTTTTGCAGGAAATTAAATCGGTATTATGAGATTCAGGATGGCAAAAAAGATAGAGCTGCGACCCGGGTTTGCTTAACAGGGCCTGTGGTGCTATTACCGGACTGCCTGTGGCGATGAAATACAGCAGCGGGTAAACTAAACCTTGCCGAAGGAGGTATCTTCCGGCTACGAATCATCTGAATTATATACCATTTCTTGCCGGAAATACTCCGGAGGAAAGGACTGAACCAAACGATAACACACGAGTATTGCTTTCAAAAATCAAATCATTCGTATCCGGAGTATCATGAAACCCATAAAAAAGGATATTTTGTAATCTTCCTGATGTCGAATGCACATTAAGTATACAAATATCAATTAGATGTATTATCATAATTACAATGTACCTTAGCATATTAACAATTGCTTGTATATTTATTGCTTTAATTAACCGATTTAACATGTCAGCAGAAGTAAATATCCCACGCCTTGATCTTAACGATTATATCAAGGGTACGCCTGAGCAGAGAAAGCAATTTTCTAATCATATCGGCAAAGCTTTTAATGATACGGGTTTTGTAACCATTGCCAATCATGGTATTACTCAGGAACTCATCAATGAACTTTATACCGAAGTAAAAAGATTTTTTAGTTTGCCGGATGAGCAAAAATTAAAGTATGAAATTCCTCAACTTGCAGGTCAGCGGGGTTACACGAGTAAGGGCAGAGAGAAAGCAAAGGATTCAAAAACTCCCGATCTGAAAGAATTTTGGCAAAGTGGTCAGGTAGTCACAGATGGCGATTTGGTTAAGGAAGAATATCCAGATAATGTTGAGGTAGCAGAACTTCCCGGATTTAATCAGGTCACGCGAGTAGTCTATCAGCAATTAGAGTCTGCAGGAAAGTATTTATTGCGAGCAATTGCAGTTTACCTGAACCTTCCTGAAAATTATTTTGATGATAAGGTTCACAATGGTAATTCCATTTTACGGGCAATACATTATTTTCCAATTGAAAATCCGGATCATCTTCCCGAAGATGCAGTCCGCGCCGGAGCGCATGAAGACATAAACCTGATCACTCTTCTCATCGGGGCTAGTGCCGACGGTCTGGAGGTCTTGACCCGAGATGGTCGATGGTATCCGGTTAAGGCGAATGTTGAAGATATTGTGGTAAATGTTGGGGATATGCTTCAACGTCTAACAAACAATAAGTTGAAATCAACTACTCACCGCGTAGTCAATCCTCCACGGGAGTTAATGAAAACCTCAAGGTTTTCTGTACCTTTCTTTTTACATCCAAAAGCAGATATGGATTTAACCACTCTAGAATCTTGTATTGATGTTTCTCATCCGAAAGCCTATACGGACATTACTGCCGGTGAATACCTCGATGAACGGTTGAGAGAGATTGGTTTGAAGGCATAGGTTGATTTCTATTCGTGACTTTTTGCTATGAGAGAGGGGGTATTGCTCTTTTGCTTCGCTTCGCTCGCAATGACAAATCGCTGCGCTCGCAATTGCTTCGCTGCTCGCAAAGACAGATCGCTATGCTCGAAATGACAGATCGCTATGCCCACAATTGCTTCGCTTCGCTCGCAATGACAGATCGCTGCGCTCACAATGACAGATCGCTATGCTCGCAATGACAAATCGCTATGCTCGCAATGGCAGATCGCTGCGCCCAATCTGTCAGTTAACCGTGTCAGCCCTTTGTTAAATGTCATTGCGAGGAGGCACGACGAAGCAATCTCCATTCTTTTAGTGGAAACAAAAAACAGGCATCTTATTTATCTCTTCATCTCCGCTTTAATACTCAACTCCAGTTCTGTCTGACGGTGTGTGCCGATAATATACCTTAATCCATCCCGGTCAGTAAGTCTAACAGCATCTTTCCCACCTGCATAAAAGTGAACTGTTCCTTTTTGATGAAGGTTATAAACGGGATTATTGATCATGAAAGAGCTGTATGGGACTGCTTCAACCTTCACGATACTGTTCAGGTCAATCTTCACCATTTTAGTGGTCCAAATTCCATTAATTATGATACTTTTATTGTAAACCGTAGTCTTATAATGTAAGACAAACATCATGATTACCGAGCCAATCAATATTCCGAAACCCACCACTAGAAATAACTCTGCATTTTGCCCCTGGCTGCCTGAAAGATAATAAGCTCCAAAACAAAATAAAGCCAACACCATTCGAATACTGATTCGACCGTAATCACGCCCTAAATATTGTTTTTCCAAGAAAGATACTCGACTCTCCTCCATGTTAGATCAATTGTTCTAAGATAAAAACTTTTTTTGTGTTGGAGTTAATTTTATAGCGTTCATCGATTCGGAGACCTGCTACCCAAACGATCTCGCCTGTTTTGTTCTCTAGTATCCCTATATCCTGTTTATGATTTAAGCTGATTTTTTTGTCTACAAAAAAATCGCTTAACTTCTTCTTTTTTTTCAAACCCAATGGCAGAAAATAATCGCCGTTTTTCCATTGTCTGAATCTTA
>VGGW01000027.1 GCA_016868395.1 Bacteroidota bacterium
CTCCCGGTCCTGAGTTCTACCCTATTTTTTTGCTGGAAATTAAATTGTTGTCATGAGATGGAGTAGGGCAAAAAGATAGGGTTGCCACCCGAGTTTGCTTACAAGGGCATGGGGTTCTATTACCGGACTGCCCGTAACGATGAAACACAACTTTAGGTAAATTAAACCTTGCCGAAGGAGGTATCTTCCGGATATCAAAGTCAGGTTAATTTAGAAGGAGGATAGTGTACCAGGTGGTGGATAAATAACAACAATAATAAGGCTGTGGTCCATTTTCAAAGCGATAAGCATCCATGGGCTTATCAATGAGAACGAAAAGTCGCCAATGTTTTACTATTGTTAAAAAATAGTGTTTTTTTATGCCGAACTAAATCCTATGGAATGCACTTATTGTATATTATTTTCTTTAATTTCATAAAAACTATCTGGGTTCGCGTTCAATATGATTAATTCTGAAGATAATTATGCCTATCTTATTGATAAAATTGATGGTTTTACACGAAAATATTACCTCAATAAAGTTGTAAAGGGTTCTATCTTTTTGGCTTCTTCATTTCTTGCAGCCTATCTGATTTTAACTTTTGCGGAATATTGGGGACGTTTTAACCCTTCAACCAGAAGTGTTTTGTTTTATGCCTTTGTTATAGGAAACCTCTTCGTCCTTGCTACTTATATCATTCATCCTCTACTTGCATTTTTTAGGTTGGGAAAGACCATCAGCCACGAGCAAGCTTCTGACATAATCGGAAAACATTTTACACCAGTTAAGGATAAATTACTCAATACTTTACAGTTAAAAAGGCTATCTGAGTGTAATCCTGAACAACGTGAACTTATTGAGGCCAGTATTAACCAAAAGATTGCCGAACTGAAACCTGTTCCTTTTGCCTCAGCAATTCATATCAAGGATAATAAAAGATATTTGAAATATTTTTTAGCACCCCTGGCAATCATTATTGTTGTGTTTTTTTCTGCACCATCTATTTTAAGCGAAGGAACCGAGCGCCTGATTTACCATAACAAGCAATTCCTTAAAAAGGCTCCATTCCGTTTTGAAATTGTAAATGCAAAAATGTCTGTTGTACAGGGTGATGACTTTACCTTGGAAGTCAAGCTCGTCGGTAACGAAATTCCAAATGAAATTTACCTTGAGGATGGATTAAATACATTTAAACTTGATAAGGAAAGCGTCATCCGTCATAAATATACCTTTAGAAATTTACAAAAAACCAAAAAGATAATGCTGAGGGCGGGGGAATTCCATTCTCAGGAATATGAAGTCCTGGTAAAGGCAAAACCTACTCTATTGGATTTTGATGTGGTCATTGAGTACCCTGCTTATATTAAAAGAAAAAATGAAAAACTAGAAAATACAGGTGATTTAATGGTTCCGAAAGGTTCTAAAATCGCTTGGAAATTTAGGGCTCAAAATGCAGATCAAATAGATCTGGTCATGGATAAAAACCGATATCTATTAAAAGAATCCCTTGAAAACATTTTTAACTTTAGTTACAAGGCCTTAAAAAACACCATCTACAGTGTCAGGCCGATGAATAATGAGGTGGTTGAATCTGAACCCGTTTCTTATCAGTTAAAGGTTATTCCTGACCTTCAGCCTGTAATTAACGTTAATGAGCAAACAGATTCTTTAAACACTAAGCTGTTTTATTTCGTTGGTCGAGCCAGCGATGATTATGGCTTCACCAAACTAAATTTTAATTATCGCGTAATATCTTCTACAGAAGATCAAACTATTCATACGGAGATTCAATCTGTTTCTTTTGATAGGAACGCGCTTCAAAGCAATTTTTTTCACCTGTGGAATGCCAATGAGGTATCTACCAAGCCCGGCGACCGGGTTGAATATTTCTTTGAGCTTTTTGATAACGATGGGGTAAATGGTCCGAAATCCGTTAAATCAGGTATTAAAAGCATAAAAATACCTTCCCTCGCCGAAATGGAGAATAAATTAGCGTCGAATACCGATGAGATCAAGAAAAAAATGGAAGAGGCAATTAAACAATCTTCCCAACTGGAGAAAGAGAGTAAACGTTTAAACCAAGAACTTTTGAATAAGAAGAATCTTTCTTTTGAGGAAATAAAGCAAATTGAAAACCTCCTTCAAAAGAAGAAAGAACTCAATGAGTTAATCAAGGAAATACAAAAAAACAACAAGCAAAATTTAGCAGAACAAAGGGAAGAAAATGAGCAAATTTTAAATAAGCAAAAACAAATAGAAGAACTTTTCAATAATGTTTTGGATGAAAAAACAAAAGAAATATTGAAGAACATTGAAAAACTTCTTGAGAAAAACAATAAAAACCTCACTCAAGAAGAACTTTCAAAAATGCAATTGGATAATAAATCCCTACAAAAAGAGCTTGACCGGATACTCGAATTGTATAAGCAGCTGGAATTTGATCAAAAACTTGAGAAAGTAATTGAAAACCTTGAAGAACTAGGTAAAAATCAGGACGAATTGAGTGAAAAATCGCTTGATAAGAAAACAGCTATTGAAAAACTAAAGGAAGAGCAAAAGCAGCTTCAGGAAGATTTTATAAAGCTCAAAGAAGACCTGAAAGAATTGGAGCAAAAAAACGAAGAACTGGAACAAAAAAATGAATTTGAAAATCAGGAAAAAGAACAAGAAGAAATAGAAAAAGAGCAGCAAAAAAGTGTTGATAATCTTGAAAAAAGGGAGAAAGACAAAGCTGCAGAAAATCAAAAAAAAGCCGCTGCAGAAATTAAGAAGTTGACAAAAGACCTGAAAAGCATGCAGCAAGAATCAGAAGAAAAAGAAAATGAAGTTAATCAAAAAAGCCTTAGAGAAATATTGGATAACCTGATTACCAGTTCTTTTGATCAAGAAAATACGATGCAAGCGCTTCGTCAAATTAACTCCGGCGATCCTAATTACCTCGTTCAAAGCAAAAAACAAAAAGACATTCAAATCAATCTAAAAATGATTGAAGATAGACTTTATTCTCTCAGTAAAAAGGTTCCACAAATTCAATCTGCGGTTAACAAGGAAATTCAGACAATTAATTTAAATATTTCAAAAGCCATTGAAAGCCTTGGTGACAGACGCACAGCAGAGGCAAATCGTAACCAACAATATGTTATGACCTCTGTTAATAATTTAGCCTTAATGTTAAACGAAGCTTTGGAGCAATTACAGCAGGCTCAACAAAATGGGAAAGCCGGTGGAAAGGGTAAACAAAAACAGAATCTTTCACAACTCAGTAAAATGCAAGAGCAACTCAATAAAAATATGCAAAAAGCAAGGGAAGATATGCAGAAGCAGGGTCAGCAGAAAGGTAGTCAACAAGGCAATAAAAATCGGGAGATGAGTGAAAAACTTGCAAAAATGGCCAGAGAGCAACAAATGATCAGGCAAGCCATGCAAGAGTTCAATAGAATGGAAAATAAAGATGGAAAGGGTTCATTGGGAAATATAGAAAAATTAATGAAGGAGATGGAACAAACCGAAAACGATCTCGTAAACAAAAAAATTCAACAAGAAACCATAAACAGACAACAGGAAATTCTTAGCAAGTTACTTGAGGCAGAAAAAGCTGATCGGGAACGGGAAGAAGATCAAAAAAGAGAAAGTAAACAAGGTATTAACCCTCCACCTGCTAATTCGGTAATCCTGAAAGAATTTCAAAAAATAAAACAAAAAGAGGTCGATTTGTTAAAAACTGTGACACCTGACCTAAATTCGTTTTACAAAATTAAGGTGGGAGATTATTTTAAATTTTTAAATTCGGGGGATAAATGATTATGCAGATAGAATTTTCAAATAACACTTCTTTGTATACCTTGCAATTGGCTTCCCGAATTGACAGTATAACAATCCTCGAAAATTTCATAGATCAGTTAAGTGAAAAATATGGTTTTAGTGATGAGCTTTATGCCAATGTGCTTACTTGCCTAACTGAGGCTGTAGTAAATGCAATTGTCCATGGAAATCGCGAAGATTCGGATAAAAAAGTTTATATCAACCTTGAAATTATAGAAGAAAAACGACTGGTTTTTACGATCTCTGATGAAGGAGGGGGCTTTGATTTTAATAACCTTTTAGATCCTACAGCACCCGAAAATCTTGAAAAACTTTGCGGAAGAGGCATATTTATTATCAAAAAACTTGCCGATCAATGTATTTTCAATTCCAAAGGAAACGAACTTGAACTCCATTTTAAGTTTTAATGGGCCGGATACCAATTAATTTTTTTTCAGAAGAAATAGAATTTAGCCTTAAGCAAAAAGGATTGGTCAAAAATTGGATCAGGAATACCATCCTGGATGAAAAGCATCAATTAAGGCTCTTAAATTTTATCTTTTGTAGCGATTCTTATCTTTTAAATATCAACCGTCAGTATTTAAACCATGATACCTATACGGATATCATCACCTTCGATAATAGCGACAATGAGTTAGATATCCTCGGAGATGTATTCATTAGTATAGACCGTATCCGGGAAAATGCAAAAGAACTGCAATTAAATGAGATAGATGAACTACACCGGGTGATGATCCATGGAACGCTACATCTGCTAGGTTATACTGATAAAACTAAAGCTGCAAAGGCCTTGATGACAGAAAAGGAAGATTTGTACCTGTCAAAAAGGTCTTTATAGTTTTATTGCATGGGTACTTCAACAATTAATACCTTAGAATCCCGGTTGAATTTAAACTCAATGTTTTCTGTTTCATAAATACCCATAGCATCACGTTTGTTCAGTGTGGTTTCTGATAGTTCTGCCTGTCCATCGATTAAGAAAACATATGCGCCATTTCCGGGATACTGAATTCGATAATTAGCCGATTTTCCGGCATCAAATGTGCCTAAACTAAAATAGGCGTCCTGATTAATCCACATGACATTTTCTGACTGATCAGGCGATACAACGGTCAGAAATGAATTATTTGCCTCATCTAGTTTATACCTCATTTGATCATAACGAGGTTGAATATTTCTTTGTTTAGGAAATACCCAAAGCTGTAATAAATTGACTTCCTCTGTAGAAGAACCGTTAAATTCAGAATGTCGTATTCCAGTCCCGGCAGACATAACCTGTACTTCACCATAAGTAATATTACCCTCAGAGCCCAGACTATCTTTGTGGGATAGAACTCCTTTTAGTGGGATAGTCACAATCTCCATATTATCATGAGCATGTGTTCCAAATCCCATGCCGGGGGCGATGACGTCATCGTTTAGTACGCGCAACATCCCAAAGTGCGCTTTCGAAGGATCGTGATAATTCGCAAAACTAAAAGAATGGGCTGCCTTCAGCCAACCATGGTCCTGAATTCCCCGATCATTGGCACGATGTATAATCTGTTTCATTTTTTTATTTATTATTTTTCAAAGGTGATGAAGTTATCAAGATTTAATAATCATTCCCTACAGGTTATGACTAAAGCTTGATGGTTTCATCATATTGATTTATAATTATATGTTTAAACATACAATATTAATTTCAAACTTACTAATGTGTACCTTTGCAGATAAATAATTTAAATTAATGCCTCAAAAAGTCATTTTAGTTGGAGCAAGCGGACTTATTGGCGGTCAATTACTTAAACTGCTCATTGAATCAGCAGAAGTATCGGAGATTGTAGCCTTACTGAGAAAGCCGCTCAATCTTGCCAATTCCAAAGTTGTGGAATTGATGATTGATTTTAATGAAATGGAGAGCTTTTTGGCTGATATCAATGGTGATATCATCTTTTGTTGCCTTGGAACAACGAAAGCTGCAACGCCCGATTCTAATTTATACAGAAAAATTGACCTGGAATACCCCATTAGGATTGCTGAAATTGGTCTGAGGAATGGTTTTAAACAATTTCATATCGTTTCCTCTTTGGGTGGCGATATAAAATCTTCAAGCACTTATTTGAAGCTAAAAGGTGAGCTTGAGGAAAAATTGAAAACATTGAATCTAGAATCCTTACACATATATCAGCCCTCCTTATTAACAGGAAATCGCAGGGAGTTCCGTTTAGCCGAGAAATTAGCAATAATCGCCTTCAAATTTTTAAATCCATTATTCATTGGTCCCCTCAAAAATTACCGAAGCATCAGGGCAGAAAAAGTGGCTCTAGCTATGTTGAACCAATCTTTAAAGCAACTTAAGGGAACCTTTATATATCCTTCCATTCAAATACAAAAATTAGGGTGAGTATTATATCAACTGAACAACTAGGACATTCATTTAACGATAATTGGCTATTTAAAGACCTTTATTTCGGTCTTAATAAAGGTGATCGAGTGGCCTTGGTTGGCATTAATGGAAGCGGTAAGTCGACGCTGCTTCGAATTCTTTCCGGAACCATAAAACCCGGACTCGGCAAAGTTGTTACTGAACGTGATTTAAGAATTGGGTATTTGGAACAGGATCCACAATTTACGAATCAAGAAACGATTAGTGACTTCATTTATTCGATTGGAAATCAACGTCAACAGCTTATTCGTAAATACGAAGAGGCTGTAAATCAGGCAGTTCAAAACGAAAAACTGCTTAATTCACTTATGGACGAACTAAGCAGTGCGAATGCCTGGGAATATGAATTTGAAATAAAGACCATTTTGGGAAGAATGGGAATTCAAAACTTAGAACAAAAGATTGCCACATTATCCGGTGGACAAAGAAAAAGGCTTGCACTTGCTAAACTTCTGATTGACGATCCTGATGTTTATCTTTTTGATGAACCCACGAACCATTTAGATATTGAAACCATTGAATGGTTAGAGAGCTATATGAGTAGTGGGCAAAAAACAGTGCTTCTGATCACCCATGACAGATATTTTCTAGACCATGTATCTACGCGAATTATAGAATTAGATAGAGGAAAGTTACAAAACTTCAATGGTAAGTATAGTTATTACCTGGAAAAGAAGGCGGAACAATCGACAGCAGAAGATGCCTTGTTTAGCAAAAATTCTAACTTACTTAAAAAAGAATTGGAATGGATGCGGCGTCAGCCAAAGGCTAGAACAACTAAATCAAAGGCTAGAATTGATTCCTTTTATGATCTGGAAGAAAAAACCAAAAACAGAAACATTAAATCATCATTGGAATTAAGTGTTAAGGTATCAAGGCAGGGAAATAAAATTCTTGAACTTGAAAATATAAGCAAATCATTTAATACTAAATTAATAATACTTGATTTCAGCTATACCTTTAAAAGGGGGGATCGGATCGGCCTTGCCGGAAAGAATGGAACAGGAAAATCAACCCTTCTGAATATTATTACAGGGCTCATAAAACCCGAAAATGGCAAGATTTCAGTTGGGGAAACAACAGTTTTTGGTTACTATAAACAAGGCGGTTTGGAGTTTAAAGAAGACGAAAGGGTAATTGATATTGTTAAGAATGTTGCAGAATACATCACCATGGCCGATGGAAAAAATCTGACCGCAAGTCAGGTTTTAAGCCATTTTCTTTTTCCTCCGGCCAAACAATATGGCATGGCTAATAAATTAAGTGGTGGGGAGAAAAAGCGACTTCAGTTAATGCGGGTTCTAATGCAAAACCCTAATTACCTGATCCTGGATGAGCCTACTAACGATTTGGATATCGAAACATTAAATGTGCTGGAAGACTTTTTAATTAATTTCTCCGGAATACTAATACTCGTTTCACATGACAGGTATCTAATCGATCGTTTAACCGAACAACTTTTCATTTTTGAGGGGAATGGAAAAATACAAATCTATAATGGTAATTATACGGATTACAGACTGGAGCAAGAAGAAAGCACAAAAACAGCTAAAGTTGAGAATCAATCGGTTTCTGTAGTCACATCCGAAAACAATAAGAAGAAAAAACTTAGTTTCAAAGAAGAAAAAGAGCTTTCAGAACTTGAACTAAACATAAAAACACTAGAGAAAGAGGTAGAAATTCTTACCTTGGAGTTAAATTCGGGGATAAGCGATCACAAAAAACTTACTGATATAGCGGGCAAAATAAAAAAAATGAAAGATCAAATCGAAGAACAAACACTACGCTGGCTGGAATTATTAGAATAAATGAATACTCAATTGTCAAGCTTTATAAATTTCAAAAAACAAGTACGTTCCACGTGGAACAATTTTTTGAGTCTTAGGATTATTTTTGCAATTTCAATAGTTCCACGTGGAACATTATAACAAATGTTTAATAAATACGACATAATAGTGGTGGGTGCGGGCCATGCCGGCTGCGAAGCGGCAGCTGCTGCAGCCAATATGGGATCAAATGTACTTCTCATAACCATGAACATGGAAACCATAGCCCAAATGAGCTGCAATCCCGCTATGGGTGGGGTTGCTAAGGGTCAAATAGTTAGGGAAATAGACGCCATGGGTGGCTATTCGGGCATAATAACAGACAAAACCACATTGCAGTTCAGAATGCTGAACAGCTCTAAAGGACCAGCCATGTGGAGTCCAAGAGCACAAAATGATCGGAAGCGCTTTGCTGAAGAATGGAGATTAGCCTTAGAAAGAACTCCCAATGTAGATTTCTGGCAAGATACGGTCACATCAATTATAATAAAAGACCATAAAGTATGTGGAGTACGAACATCTTTAGGTATTAAAATTCAATCAGAAGCAGTAGTATTAACTAACGGAACATTTTTAAATGGATTGATTCACGTTGGAGAAAAAAAATTTGGGGGAGGTAGAACGGGGGAGAAATCTGCAACGGGATTAACCGAACAACTCATCGAGTTGGGTTTCGAATCAGGGAGAATGAAAACCGGAACTCCACCCCGTGTCGATGGGCGTTCGCTGGATTATTCTAAAATGGAGGAACAATGGGGTGATGCCATTCGAGGCAGATTTTCTCATACGGATGTACCCTTACCAAAGGAACAAAAATGCTGCTGGATAACCTATACCAATACAGAAGTTCATGAAACGCTAAAGGAAGGATTTGAAAAATCACCCATGTTTACAGGTCGAATTAAAGGACTGGGTCCGAGGTACTGTCCCTCAATAGAAGACAAAATAAACCGATTTGCTGAACGTGACAGACATCAAATTTTTGTAGAACCAGAAGGATGGAATACAGTAGAAATATATGTGAATGGCTTTTCCACTTCACTTCCAGAAGAAGTTCAGTGTAAAGCCCTTACTAAAATTCCCGGATTTGAACGAGCAAAGATGTTTAGGCCGGGATATGCAATAGAATATGATTTCTTCCCCCCAACTCAGTTGGCACTTACTCTGGAAACTAAAAATCTAAATAACTTATATTTTGCCGGGCAAATCAATGGAACAACAGGTTACGAGGAAGCAGCTTGTCAGGGTTTCATCGCAGGAATAAATGCACACCTTAAAATAAATAACAAAGAAGAATTAATCCTAAAAAGATCCGAATCCTATATAGGCGTACTAATTGATGATCTAGTAACCAAAGGTACAGAAGAACCATACAGAATGTTTACCTCAAGAGCCGAACATAGACTACTGTTAAGGCAGGATAATGCAGATATACGTTTAAGCCCAATAGGATACCAGTTGGGTTTGATAACAAAGGAACGTCTGGAAAAAGTCCACAAGAAAGTAGCAGATGCAGACCATATTGTTGATTATTTGAAATCTACATCCATTAGTCCACAACAAGTTAATCCCATCCTCGAGGAACAGGGCACTCCGGGAATAGCACAAAATGTGAAAATGTTCCAACTGATCACCCGACCACAACTAGGTTTTGAAAATATTAAAAAAGCAGACCAGAAATTTACTGAACTCTTATCGAATTACGACCAGGAAACCATTGGACAAGCCGAAATCAAAGTGAAATATGAAAGCTATTTTGAAAAGGAACTGGAGATAGTAGATAAAATGAAACGAATGGAAGATCAAACAATAAACCCAGAATTTAATTACCTTGAATTGATCTCTCTCTCAAAGGAAGCCAGAGAAAAACTGATTAAAATAAAACCACGAACTTTGGGACAAGCATCGCGGATTTCAGGGGTTTCGCCATCAGATATTTCTGTTTTAATGGTACATATGACCAAATAAATTGTAATATCCTCATTATCAATGTTTTAATAAAATTTATCTTGGCTTTAAATGATGGCGTATAAAAAACTTTCTGGATTCGCTTAATCATATAAGTCCAAAAACAAAATAAATGGTTTAAAAGGCTTTTAAATGGCAAAAAATAAGAAGCGATTAATATTAATACTAAATTTAGCAATTGTTACCCTATGGCTCGGCATATTTGCCGGCGGCTGCGCAAGCATGCAGTCACCGACGGGTGGGCCCAAAGACAGTATCCCTCCGAAAATAATAAATGAATCACCCAAAAACCTGACTAAAAATTTTAATGTCAAAAAAGTTGAAATAGAATTTGATGAATTTATAAAACTCAACAATGAGTACACTGAAATTAGTATATCACCGGCAATGGACATTATGCCGGAGTTCAAAGTAAAAAAAGAAAATCTCCTCATAGAATTTAAACAGGATCTGGAGCCCAACACCACATATTCCATAAATTTTGGAAAAGCTGTAGCAGATGTAAACGAAAGCAACATCCTAAAAAACTATTCTTATGTACTTTCAACGGGCAATGAGATAGATTCACTCTCCATATCCGGCAGGGTAATCAATTCACTAACCAAAGAAAAATTAAAAGATGTGACCGTATTTGTGATTCCGGCTAATCAAGACTCGCTTTTTGGTAAGAAAAAAGCAAGTGTCTTTAATACAACAGACACTGCCGGGACCTTTAGACTATCGAATCTTCGCGAGGGTAGCTACAAAATTTACGCACTTCTTGAGCAGGGAGGGGGTGACAGAATCTACAACAGTCAAAACGAGGAGATAGGATTCCTGCCCGATCCGTTAGAACTTACCAGAGATACAAGCGGTATCTTATTACAAGTGTTCAAAGAATATCCAAGCGTCTTCGTGGTAAAAGACAGAAAAATAGAAAGCGATGGAAGAATCAACTTAACCTTTAACAGACCAATTAATGAGCCCGGCCTGAGTATAATTGAGCCCCCAAGTCTGGACCAAAATAAAACAGTCGAGTTTAGCATGACACGGGATTCGGCAAGCATTTGGCTTCAAGAATTAGCTTTTGATTCCTTGAATGTAGTAATAAAATCGGCAGGAAAATCCATAGATACAGTAACCTTAAGAAGAAATAAAAGGGATGTGTATGTAAAGTCTCTTAGTGTGAGCGACAACCTTTCGGCCAATAAAATAAGACCCGGATCCGAATTGATATTAAAATTTTCCACGCCAATACAATCCTATCAGGAATCACAAATAAGCCTTATGGAAGAGTCTACGGCGATTAAGGGCTTCCAAATAATCAAAGACCCCACTTCGCTCAGACGTTATAGTATAAAATACCCTTGGAAAACCAAAAAACAGTATACCCTCAAGCTTGCAGAAAAGGCATTTACTGATGTGGTTGGAACTAAATCAAAGGCCTACAACAAAAAATTTGAATTAGATATTGAAGACAATTATGGCAGTATTGCTATTAATATCAGTGTCCCCGACACAACAAAGACCTACCTGATTCAATGGTTAAATGAACGCAAAGAAATCCTAAAACAAAATTCTATCAAAAAGAACACCCTGCTCAACTATTTAAAATACCCCACTGCAAAATATTTAATCCGAGTCATTTATGATGATAATTCAAACGGTGAATGGGATACCGGAAATATCAAGGAAAATAAGCAGCCTGAAAAAAGCTGGAACTTTGACAAGACAATCTCACTCCGACCCAACTGGGATCTGGAAGAAAATCTGATTATTCCTGCTCCTCAATAAACCAAGAAGAATATAATTGATAGTTTTCAGGAAGCTTATCAAGCATATGGATTTGCTGATCTGTGAGTGGCTTAATTTTTCTGGCAGGAATACCTGCATATAAATGTCCGGCTTCGCAAATGGTATTTTCAAGCACAACCGCCCCGGCAGCAATGATACAATATTGGCTCACAATAGCATGATCCATTACGATAGCTCCCATTCCAATAAGGACATGATCGTGTAAAGTACATCCGTGCACTAAAGCATTGTGCCCGATGGAGACTTGATTGCCAATCTCAGTTGCTGCTTTTTGATAAGTACAGTGAATCACTGCACCATCTTGTATGTTGGTGTTATGACCAATTCTAATGTAATTCACATCGCCCCTAATCACTGCATTAAACCAAACAGAGCAATTGTTGCCCATAACAACATCTCCAACAATGGTACTATTTTCAGCAAGGAAACAATCACTTCCAATTTGAGGAAAAATATTCTTAACCGGTAAAATCAATGCCATTTTGGGTAAAATTTAAACAACAGTATCTTTTGGATCAATGACATGGGGCTTGTAATCCGTAATATAATGCAAGCCTCTGCTCTCTTTTCTTAACATTGCAGATTTAATTACGATATATGCGTTCTGAATGACATTACGCAGTTCACACAACTTAACCGACAAGGTTGTTTTCTTATAAAAACTTTCCGTTTCTTCATATAATAAACCCAGGCGCCGCAAAGCTCTTTCAAGTCTGAAATCAGATCTAACGATTCCAACATAATCACTCATAATCTTTTGGGTTTCCCGCAAATTATGGGTCACAAGAATATCTTCATTTGATAACCTTGTATCTGTTTCGTCCCACTCCGGTATCGTGTCGGGGATAACAAAATTTTTAAAAACCCGAACCGCATCTTTATAAATCCTGTGGGCAAAAACCGGGGCTTCCAGCAGGGAATTAGAAGCTAATCTATTAGCTCCATGCAAACCGGTTGATGCACACTCTCCACAAGCATATAACCTGTGAATGGAAGACTTACCATTCTCATCAACCAGGATACCGCCACACATATAATGAGCGGCAGGTGTAACGGGAATAAGATCACGAGTCATATCCAGCCCAATGCTTAAACATTTGGCATAAATATTAGGAAAATGGGAAAGTATGTCTGCTTTGTCCCGGTGCCTAATATCAAGATAAACAAAATCGTCACCTGACTTTTTCATTTCGGCATCAATTGCTCGAGCAACGATATCACGAGGGGCTAGAGAGCCACGAGGGTCATAGTTTTTCATAAACTCTTCGCCATTCTTTGTTTTAAGTGTCCCACCAAAACCACGAACAGCTTCGGATATTAGGAAGGATGGATATTCACCCGGGTTATAAAGTGCAGTAGGGTGAAATTGAATGAATTCCATATTTCTTACTTTAGCCTTAGCACGATAAGCCATCGCAATACCATCTCCGGTAGCAATAACCGGGTTGGTAGTCGTAGAATAAATATGACCTGCTCCTCCAGACGCCATCAGCGTAACCTTTGATAAAAACTTTTCAACTTTATTAGTAGCAGTATTAAACGCATATATGCCGTAACACTCAATATTATCCGATTTTCGATCCACAAACTCCCCAATATGGTGCTGGGTGATTAACTCAACAGCAAAATAATGAGTCAATATTTCAATGTTAGAGTCATGATGGATTTGTTCAAGTAAAGCTCGCTCTATTTCAAAGCCGGTAATATCTTTATAATGCAGTACTCTACTTTCTGAATGACCACCTTCTTTCGCCAAATCAAATATTCCCTTAGTATTCTTATCAAAGTGAGTACCATACTTTATAATCTCGTCAATACGTGCAGGACCCTCCCTGACCACTATTTCAACAATTTTTCTATCACAGAGACCATCACCTGCAATTAAGGTATCATCAATATGTTTTTCAAAAGAATCCTCCTCCTTATCCAAAACAACTGCCACACCACCTTGAGCATACTTGGTATTCGACTCCTCTTCACTTGCTTTGGTCACTATCAGTACTTTACCATGCTTGGCAGCCTTTAATGCAAAACTTAATCCGGCAATACCCGATCCTATTACCAAAAAATCAACACTTCTCATCTATAACTATTTTCTTGTACAACTATTAGGAATAACTATGTTAACAAACCATTAAAAAATGTTAACTGATGACTAATACAAGTTAGTTAAAAAGTTAACTCTACTAATAATACATTCAATGAGCCGAATTTACCTTATTTTTGAATTAGTTTTAAGCATTGTTTTAAGAGTAATACACTTTTTGAATTAAAAAAAAAATGAACAAAGAAGAAGTTGAATAAATAATATGAATAATATAATAATATGATAATCAATTATTTATAAAATATTTTTGTTTATAATGTGTGGATAATTAATTAAAAACAATAAAAAAGAAAATTATTAAAGTTTATTATTCACAATACTAACACGCTAATAAACTATAATATTAATAATCTATAATAAATTATAATTATTGAATAGTTGATAAATGAATACCTTAGAAGAATTAAATATTAAAGGTTTTATTGATGAGCCAATAGATCCGACTATCGATCTTTTTGCTGAGATAGACAGGTTAAAGAAAGAAAAAAATGCTGTTATTCTGGCACATTATTATCAAGAGCCAGATATACAAGATATTGCTGATTTTATAGGAGATAGCTTAGGCTTGTCGCAGCAGGCAGCCGAAACAAAAGCAGACGTTATTGTGTTTGCCGGTGTTCATTTTATGGCAGAAACTGCAAAAATTCTATCTCCAACAAAAAGAGTGT
Source organism: Bacteroidota bacterium (assembly GCA_016868395.1). GTDB lineage: Bacteria > Bacteroidota > Bacteroidia > Sphingobacteriales > Sphingobacteriaceae > Daejeonella. The sequence continues at coordinate 14,594 of VGGW01000027.1, forward strand.
TATTACCGGATATAAAGGCAGGGTGCTCATTATCAGATAGCTGTCCTCCTAAATTATTTAAAAAATTTAAAGATAAGTATCCGGATCACCTAGTTATAACCTACGTAAATTGTACAGCTGAATTAAAAGCAATGAGTGATATAGTTTGTACATCATCAAATGCTGTACAGATTGTAGAGAGTTTACCGAAGGAACAAAAAATAATTTTCGGTCCGGATAAAAATTTAGGAGCCTGGGTAGCGAAAAAAACAGGAAGAGAATTAGTTTTATGGAATGGGGTATGTATGGTTCATGAAATTTTTTCTCAACAGCGTATTTTAAAATTAAAAAGCAGAAATCCTGATGCTAAATTTATTGCGCATCCTGAATGTGAAGAGACGATTTTAAAAATGGCCGATTATATTGGATCGACTACCGGATTATTAAAATATACAATAAGTAGTTCTGCAAAAGAATTTATTGTTGCTACGGAAAGCGGTATTATACATCAAATGGAAAGAGCTAGTCCGGATAAACTATTCATTCCGGCTCCACCGGATAACTCTTGTGCCTGCAATGATTGTCCGCATATGAAAAGAAACACATTAGAGAAATTGTATTTATGTATTAAAAATGGACTTCCAGAGGTTACAGTTCCCGCTGAAATTATAAAAAGAGCTCGATTACCAATTGAACGTATGCTTGAGATCTCTGCCAGATTAGGCTTATAAAAATGAATGAAGGTACACAAGGATTTTTAAAGAACTACGCAAGTATCATTAGGCTACTCCTTGGTATACTCCTTGGAACTTTTTTAGGATTATATTTAGGTAATCGGGTTGAAGTAATTAAGCCTATTGGAGATATATTTTTAAATCTACTTTTTACAGCAGTAATACCCCTTATTTTTTTCGCCATAACATCAGCAATAGGTAATATTGACCGGACAAAGAAAATGGGTAGGGTTATGGTCGTCATGATATTTGTTTTTTTAGCTACAGTACTCATTTCGGCCATATTAACCGTTTTTACCGTATGGATATTTCCCTTACCCCAACAGATCGATACCGCTTCAAATATTGTTGAAAATGTGCACCCTTCAAGTTTTGGAGAGCAGGCAACCAGTTTATTAACAGTAAATGAATTTTCGGAATTATTATTCCGAAAGAGCATGCTTGCATTCATTATATTTTCACTTTTCATAGGATTTGCAACCTTAAGATCCGGTGAAATAGCAGATCCTTTTAAAAAATTTCTTATTGCAGGGGATGAGGTAATGAAGCAATTTTTAATTATGATAATGAAACTTGCACCGATTGGGCTAGGCGCTTATTTCGCATATCAGGTTGGAGTGTTTGGACCTCAGTTATTTGGAACCTATGGTCATTCAATGGCTATTTACTATGGCTTTTGCACTTTCTACTTCTTGGTTTTCTTTTCGATATATGCATTCATAGCGGGTGGTTTTTTGGGAGTAAAAATTTTTTGGAAGAATAATATAATCCCAACATTTACGGCAGTAAGTACCTGTAGCAGTGTCGCTACAATACCTGCTAATCTTGCAGCAGCCAGGGCAATGAAAATACCCGAGCATATAAGCAATTTGGTTATACCTTTAGGAGCACCGCTACATAAAGATGGCTCAAGCGTTTCTTCAATCATAAAGATTGCAGCCGTTTTTGCAATTATGGGGAAAGATTTTATGGATCCGACTACGATTTTAATGGCCTTGGGCATAACCATCGTTGTCAGTATGGTGGAAGGTGGTATTCCTAATGGAGGGTATATAGGAGAAATTCTAGTCATGACTGTTTATGGTTTTCCGGTTGAAATGTTACCGGTCGTGATGATTATTGGCACCCTTGTTGACCCTATGGCTACCATTTTGAATGCAACAGGGGACGCGGTTTCTGCCATGCTGGTAACCCGATTTACGGAAGGAAAAAACTGGTTAAAATCCGTAATTTAAATCAGTATGAATATCCTGATTGCTTTAATATATTTCTTTTATTCTAGTATAAATTGGCAGTTAATTGATTTTAATAGCCGGTTTAAATGTGAGCAACTGGTGATTGTGACCACAGATTCATGGAATACTATCGAAGGGAAAATGGCTGTTTATGAGTATCGAGAAAATAATTGGGTGACTATTTATAATCAAATACTCATTGTAGTTGGCCAGAACGGTATGGCCTGGGGTAAAGGCTTACAAAAAGGCGAACCAATTATGGGAAAAATTAAAAAAGAGGGTGATGGAAATTCACCGGCAGGAATCTTTCACCTGACCGGCTTATTCGGCTATCAGGATATTCGTTCAAAAATGAATTCTTTAAAAGTTGATGAAAGCACTTTTTGTGTAGATGATTCAAAATCGGTTTATTACAATCAGATAGTGAAGTTGGACACGGTTAAAAAGGATTGGAATTCGGCAGAAACTATGCGCATGAAAAGCGAAGTGTATAAGTTTGGGATTTTTGTCGATTATAATGTAAAGCCGGCCATCCCCAACAGGGGCTCCTGCATTTTTATGCACATATGGAGCGGAAGAGATAAACCAACCGTCGGTTGTACAGCCATGAAAGAGACTGATATATTAAAGTTGATAGGGTTTCTTGAAAGAAAGAAGAACCCAATCTTGATTCAGATGCCCAAGGAAGAGTATATGAAGTTAAGCAGTATTTATAAATTACCATAGGCTTTAAATCAGGCTTTCTAAAAAATTAGCACCTTTACACATTAAATACGAAACATGTTTGAAAATAAAGGACGGACCGAGATCGAGCAGCTGGGTGAGTTTGGTCTAATTGAGCATTTAACGAAACATTTTGAGGTTAAAAATAAAAGTACAGTTAAAGCCATCGGAGACGATGCTGCAGTACTTGATTTTGAAGGAAAAAAAACGCTGATTTCCACCGATCTGCTGTTGGAAGGAATTCACTTTGATTTAGCCTATACTCCGCTTAAACACTTGGGATACAAGGCAATTCAAGTAAACCTTAGTGACATCTATGCCATGAACGGAACAGTAAGCCAGGTAACGGTTTCTATAGGTTTATCAAGCAAATTTCCGCTTGAGGCTATCGAAGAACTTTATCAGGGAATCAGAATTGCTTGTGAAAAATTTGAAGTGGATCTTGTGGGTGGCGACACGACATCATCCAAGCAGGGCTTAGTGATCAGCGTAACCAGTATTGGATATGCTGATGAAAAGGATATTTGCTATAGAAGCGGTGCAAATGATGGAGATCTTATATGTGTTTCGGGAGATCTTGGTGGTGCATACACCGGGCTTCAGTTGCTGGAGCGAGAAAAGAGTATTTTTCTTGAAAATCCAAAAATTCAACCTGATCTGGAAGGAAAAGACTATATAGTTGAGAGACAGCTCAAGCCCGAGGCCCGAAAAGATATTGTGGAGGCCTTAAAAGGGATGAAGATAAAGCCAAGTGCCATGATTGATATTTCGGATGGTCTTGCTTCAGAAATCTTGCATATTTGTAAACAGTCAGATAAGGGCTGTAATCTATACGAAGAAAGGATTCCAATTGACCCCATGACTTATGATACGGCCCGCGAATTCGGAATCGACCCAACGGTTTGCGCTTTAAATGGGGGGGAAGATTATGAGCTGCTCTTTACCATAAAACAAACAGATTATGAAAAGATCAAGCATAATCCCGATATAACAATCATTGGAAACATGACAGAATCATCGGCGGGATGTAACTTAATTTCAAAATCTGAAATAGTTCATCCGATTAAGGCGCAGGGCTGGAATTCTCTAAAAGGTTATCAGAATTAATTTTTTCATCGGTAAAAATGTTATCTTTTATTCCGTATGATAATCAGCTAATATGATATTAAAAAGTTGTAAGGGTTTTTTATTTCTTTTCATTTTATCCGGTCAAGCCTATACCCAGCAAAAAATTGCGAGTGCACCCGAACCTGTTTTCCCTTTACCAACTGAAGAGCAAATGCAGTGGCATGAAATGGAGACCAATGCTTTTATACAATTTCCCACCAATACCTTTACAGGTTTGGAATGGGGTTATGGTGATGAAAAGGAATCAATATTTAACCCAACAGCCCTGGACACGCGGCAATGGGCCAAAATACTCAAAGAAACAGGTTTTAAAGCGCTTATATTGACAACCAAGCATCACGATGGTTTTTGCCTTTGGCCAAGTCAATACACAGAGCATTCCATAAAAAATAGTCCATATAAAAACGGAAAAGGTGACTTATTGAAAGAAACTGCGAATGCAGCGAAAAAGTACGGACTCAAGTTTGGAGTTTATCTCTCCCCTTGGGATAGGAATCACCCTGAGTATGGAAGACCTGCTTATCTGGATTATTACCGAAAACAACTTCGAGAGCTGTTTACCAACTATGGTCCTATATTCGAAATGTGGTTTGACGGTGCCAATGGTGGCGACGGGTATTATGGTGGTTCACGCGAAATCCGAAAAATAGATGCCGTAAACTATTATGATTGGCCAAAAACCCTGGGTATTGTTAGACAAATTCAGCCGAAGGTTATTTTTTTCAGTGATGCCGGTCCGGGGGTAAGATGGGTAGGAAATGAACGAGGTATTGCGGGCGAAACCAACTGGAATACCATATCAACCGATACCCTGCATGCCGGAAAATCTGGAATATCGGATTTGTTAAATTCGGGATCAGCCGACGGGACTAAATGGGTGCCGGCCGAGGTAGATGTATCCATTCGCCCGGGATGGTTCTATCATGCGAATGAAGATGCTAAAGTAAAGACTGCAGAACAATTGTTTGAGATCTATTTGACTTCTGTTGGCCGGGGTTCTACGCTTTTGTTGAATATCCCCCCGGATCAGCGCGGACTTTTCCACCCGAGGGATATTGAATCCCTTAAAGCTTATAAAAAAATATTAGATACGGAGTTCGCGATCAATATCGCTAAAAATGCTAGTGTAAGTGTTAGTTCTACGCGATTAAATGCTGCCAATTATTCCGGCCAAATGATCACTGATGGCGATAAAAACACCTATTGGACAACGGACAATGATTTGAATACCGGAAGTTTTGAAATTGATTTGGGTAAAACAAAACCTGTTAAGTATATTCTCTTGCAGGAATATATCCGTTTAGGACAAAGAGTAAAGGCTTTTTCTGTTGATGTTTGGAAAAATGATACTTGGCAAAATATTGCATCCGCAACAACCATAGGATATAAAAGAATTTTGAGGATGGAGCCCGTCATTACTTCCAAAATCAGAATCAACATTAATGATTCGAAAGCTTGCCCCTTAATTTCAAATGTGGAAGTATATTAATTAATCATGAAAAAATTCTTCAATATTTTATTCGTTTGCTGTACAGTTAGTTTAGCCTATGCTCAGCCTAATCCTAAAGCCAAGAAAGGCAGCCGGATTCAGACAGTAGAAGCTTCATGCGGTCAATGTCAATTTAAAATGCCTGGTAAAGGGTGCGATTTAGCGGTTAGGATAAAGGGAAAATCTTATTTTTTAGATGGTACAAAGATTGATGATCACGGAGATGCACACGCGAAAGACGGTTTTTGTGAAAAAGTGAGAAAAGCTGAAATACAGGGTAGTATTGTTAATAATCGGTTTTTAGCTACCTACTTCAAACTGTTACCCGAACCAAGAAGAAGCAATTAATCCTCATCGTCAACAATAAATTTCTGATCCAGTTGCTTCCCGGTTCTGGCGCCTAATTTTTTGATTTTTTCCGCCGTTGTACTCAAGTTTCCCCGTCCGGTTGACAGTTTGTTGATGGCTTTTTCATAGGTTTCCTGGCTCTGTTTTATATTTTTGCCAAGGCCCTCCATATCAGTCATAAAACCTATAAATTTATCATACATTTCTCCACTCAGTCGAGCTATTTCCATCACATTCTTGTTTTGACGATCTTGCTTCCACATGCTGGCTATGGTTCGCAAAGTGGCAAGAAGTGTTGATGGGCTAACAATGACCACGTGTTTCTCCCATGCAAAATTAAAAAGCTCGGCATCCTTTTGTACGGCAATACTAAAACTAGATTCGATAGGAATGAACAACATTACAAAATCAGGAGAATTAATTCTGTACAGTTCACTATAATTTTTGGAAGAAAGTTCAAGAATATGGTTCCGTATGGAATTGATATGTTGTTTAGCGAATTGATTTCGTTCCTCATCTGTTTCGCAGTTTACCAATCGTTCATAAGCGGTAAGGGAAACCTTAGCATCAATAATTAGATGTTTATCCTCCGGAAGATCGACGACCACATCCGGTTGAAAGCGGTTTCCATCCGAGGATTGATGTGAAGCTTGTATGCGGTATTCCTGATCTTTAACAAAACCCGATTTTTCCAAGACTTTTTCGAGGATTAATTCACCCCAATTGCCCTGTTTTTTACTATCTCCTTTCAATGCTTTAGTGAGATTTTTGGTTTCCTGATTCATCAGGCTGGATTGTTCAATAAGCTGATTAATGTGCCCTCGAAGAATATTGCGCTCATCAGATTCAGCTTTATAAACTTTATCTACTTTTTCTTCAAAGTTTTTGATATTCTCGCGGAGTGGTTTGATGATTTGATCGAGGTTCTCCCGATTATGTTCCGTGAATTTATTACTTTTTTCTTCAAGAATCCGGGATGCGATTAGTTCAAAATCCCTGTTGAATTTTTCTTGATTATTTTTTATCTCTAATTTTTGCTCTTCTATTTTTTCTTGTTTTGCCTGTAAACAGGCCTTTGAACTTTCCAGAGCGCGAAGGGTTTCTGATAGCTTTTCACGTGTCTCATTCAATTCTTTTTTTAGGTAATCTTGCTCTTTCAAAAGATTTTCAGCTCTTTCTTCTGCCTTCGCCAGGTTTATTTTATGTTTTTCATTTTCAGAGACTAAACGATTCAACTCATCCGGATTAAAGATACCGCGTTTTTGTTTTTTAAGTAAGAGAACAATTAGGATAAGAATGGTGGCGGCCATCACCGATAAAATGTAAAGTTCCATGATTTGATGTATTTGATATTAAACTATCTAAATTTTAAGATTTAACCACATAGATTGGCTTTTATAATGCTTTAAAGGAAACATAGCTAATAGACTAAAGCGAGGTTTCAAGGTTATCTATGCCTGAAAGATAGCTTAGAAACTTTAAAATGCCAGGTTTCTCTATCTACCGGCAGGCAGGAATTCGTTTTCTTAAAAATTATGTTGAGTTCACGTCAGTTTGAAATTTAAAAACTTAATTCAGGTCAAATTTCAACAAGATTTGCAACCTGCTCACCCACAAGACTTCCACTGGCCAGGCCCATACCATTGCATCTAACCGCGCAATACAGCCCCGCTGAAATTTCTTTTATAATAGGCTTCAAGTCATTTCCAAAACCCATGATGCCACTCCAGCGATAATCAATTTTTGGTTTTTGTCCTGGTAATATGGTTTCATACAATAGTTTTTCAAGCCCAGCTTGAATACCCGAGGTGATTCCGATTTGGGTTGTTTCTTCGCCTTTAAAATCCAGGTTCCGTCTGCCACCTAAAAGAATTCTTTGATCAATATTTCTGAAATAGGTATAGCCTTTATCGTGATGAAAGCTACCTTTTATTTTAAGGTTCTTTATTGGCTCCGTAATTAACACTTGTCCT
>VGGW01000028.1 GCA_016868395.1 Bacteroidota bacterium
CAAAATGCCGCCGAGGCCGCCTTATGGAATAATATGTTGAGTGCATTGGAAGATCATTTGAGTCTTGAAAATGGGACGATTAAAGTTTATTTGCTGGTTGAGCAGCTTGAAGCCACCTATCAGCTGATGGAGATCAGAGCAGTACTTGGAAAACATTTCGTAGGCTATAATACCGGTCGATGGGATTATATCAATAGTGTTTCAGATGCGATGGCATGGGATAAAAGCTTTATTAATCCTAACATTGAATCGGTGACTATGACCTATGGCTACATGCGTAATTATGAGGATCGGGTTCGCCGTGCGGTTAACACGCCGGATATGAATGGAAATTGTGCTATTTGGCAAGGAGGTATGGAACCTAATATTCCAGTAGGATCAGCAGAAGGAGTTGCTAATAGCATGAAAAAAGCATTAGCTGGTGCAGAAAGGGAGCAAAGAGAAGGGGCAAGTGGTAAATGGGTGGCACACTGGAAAATGGTCAATATTGTACGGCCGGTTTGGGAAAAAGTAGGGCAGGCTAATCAGGTAGGACGAAAGTTTCCGCCACTTACTTATACTCAACAAGATGCCGACGGATTAATTTTACTTGAACCTGCGCCGATTACAATCAGAGGTGCCAGAAATTTACTGAGTGTAGCCATTCAGTATGGAAATGCTTTTGCACAAGGAATGCAAGCAGCAGCATTGAAGGCAGCGGATGACTTTGGTAATGATGATATTCTCTATCTGATGGAGGATATGGCAACGGGAGAAATCAGATTGAGTATCCTGTGGGAATGGGTGCATAAAGGTGCAATACTGACAGAAAGTGATGCGGTCACTGGAGTAAAGGTTGGAGATATCTTCACCGAAAAATTACTCAAAACTCTTTTAGACGAAGAGTATAAGAAGTTACTTCAGGCCAACAACAAGGATGTGTATGATGCCTCAAAAACAACTACTTTACCTATTGCAAGGGAAATTGCTGAAATCTATGTTTTCAATGCATTTAAAATTCCATGGTTCATTGATTTGTTAAATATCAATCTGAATAATGAAAATTTGGTGGAAGCCAGGAAGAGAATTGGTCAATATGTTGAGACTTTAAAAACCCAAGGTACTCGAATTACAGAAAATCTGGACTTTGTGATCTAATGATCTCAATCTATGATCGTGATTTTAAACGAAATTTTAATTATTTAAGCAATAAATTAATTTTTAATAAATTATGTTTCGTTTTAAAACATTTTTTAGGATTAGATTGTATTTGATTGTCTGGATACTGGTACTTAGTTCACGAGCATACTCACAGACAGATAAGCCAAATATTATATTTATTTTAACTGACGACCAGCGTTGGGATGCATTGGGTTACGCCGGCAATTCAATCATCCAAACGCCTGAAATGGATAAGCTGGCAAGAACCGGAACCTATTTTAAGAATGCCTTTTCCAGTACCCCCATTTGTGCTGCAAGCCGGGCGTCTATCCTCACCGGACTTTACGAAAGAACTCATGGATATACCTTCCAAAAACCCAAACTTCAGGAAGTTTATGCCAATATTAGTTATCCTAAATTATTAAAGGATAACGGTTATTATGTCGGTTTCTTTGGAAAATTGGGTGTGAATATTGATAATCCGAAACAATATTTTGATGAAAGTGATTTTTATGACCGTTCGGATTTAAAAGATAGACGGGGCTATTTTTATAAAACAATTGGTAAGGATACGGTTCATCTCACTCGATACAGTGGGCATCAAGCACAGCAATTCATCGCAAATGCCCCTAAAGATAAGCCATTTTGTCTTTCAATATTTTTTAGCGCACCTCATGCGCATGACCCGGCTCAGGAGCAGTACTTCTGGCAAACTAAATCCGATCGTCTTTATCTGGATGTGCAGATACCTTCTCCGCTTCTTTCAGAAGATAAATACTTCAATCAACTGCCGGTAGAAGTTCAACAAGGTTTTAACAGAACAAGATGGAAATGGAGATTTGATACTGCTGAAAAATACCAAAACAGCATGAAGGGTTATTATCGGATGATTACAGAAATTGATTATGAAATTGGCTTGATTCGTAAATTACTAAAAGATAAAAGCCTTTCTGAGAATACTATTTTTATAGTAATGGGTGATAATGGATATTTTACCGGAGATCGGCAGTTGGCAGATAAATGGCTAATGTATGATGCTTCAGTTCGTGTTCCACTAATCATCTATGACCCCAGAAGGAATAATCCCTCAAGCATCGAGGCTATGGTGTTGAATATCGATGTAACGAAGTCTATTCTTGGATTGGCAGGTGTAAAAGCGCCCGGGAATTATCATGGGATAAACCTTAGTCCTTTCTTAGCCAGGGGTAATAATTTTAATTCAGGTAGAAAGTCTGTTTTGATTGAGCACCTTTGGAATTTGCCGGATATTCCATCAAGTGAGGGCATTCGAACCGCCAGATGGAAATATTTTCGATACCGACTAATTAAGTCACCAGAAGAGTTATATGACCTTCGGAATGATCCGTTTGAGACGAATAATTTGGCAGGAAATTCAAAGTATACACGAGTTCTTAAGCAGTTACGGAAACGATCAGATACCGGCTTTAAGAAATATGTATCAGAAAAACTTGCTCCCGATCTTACTGAAGATTCAGGAATCAAGTTTTAGGAAAATGGCTCCTGCCGGATGGATCAAAGTTTAATAGATTAGAAGACCGAATTTATTAATATAGTTACTTAGGTGGAATAAACCTTTTGCTGGTTGTTCGGTGAATAACATATCCTAATGATTGTCAAAACAATAGAAAAAATGAGCGCTAATTTTAAAATTCTGAGGTTGAAATTGTTCATTCTTGCACTGTGCTTCGTGGATTTGTCTGCCTTTGCCCAATTATCCCCGCGAGATCTTCTTAAACAAAAGGCAGAGAAGGATTTACAAACAATTATGGCTAGTTCTCCCTCATTAAGTGGCATGATGGCTATTGACTTGGTGAGTGGTGAATCCCTTTCTTACAATGAGGATGTTGTTTTTACACAAGCCAGTGCAATTAAGATTCCAATACTCATGGAGGTGTATAAGCAAGCTTTTGAAAAGAAGTTTAATTTATCTGATATAAAACCCTTATTACCTTCAAACACCGTGGCAGGATCTGGAATTTTAAATATCATGGTTGATCCGGTTAACCTTAGTATAAGGAATTTGTGTGTATTAATGATTGGCTTGAGTGATAATTCGGCAACAAACACCCTGATTGAGTTGGTTGGTATGGGAAACGTGACCAATACCATGAAAAGTCTTGGGTTTTCAAATACGAGGTTGCAGCGAAAAATGATAGATCAGTCCGCTTCATTGAGAAATGAAGAAAATCTTTCAACTCCTGCAGAAGCTGCAAGAATTTTGAAGCTTTTGTACCATGGAAAATTCATCAATAAGACAGTTTCAGACGAGATTCTATCCATTTTGAAGAATAATCCGATTGAGAACAGTAAGATTGCTCCCGGTTTAAGCGATAACGTAAAACTTGCCTTTAAAACCGGCGGGATGGGCGGGGTTTCAACAGAATGGGCTATTGTCTATCTATCGAAAAGACCTTATGTTATTACTATTATGGAAAATTATAAAATAGCCAGCACTCCCTCAGGTATGATCAGCACCATTTCTAAGCGGGTCTTCGATTATTTTTCGATGATGAAGGCAACGAAATACGGGGTTTTAATTGATCACTGAAAGCCATTGCTGTTCGGTTAAATGGAGTACTGGGTACAATCGCTCGATTAGAGTTTAATGAATTGATATTTCCCCGGACACTATTGACTGAAAGCTGTCAATTTGAGGAATATAATATTGATCAAGAAAGGTTTAGGTATTGATAATTACGTGTACAGTTTTAACTATCGGTTATCATTACTCGGCTTTAATCCTCCTCCAAACTTGTTCAAGTTCATGATGAATGCCAACATAAAATATCGGTCGAGTCTATTTATTTGACGATCGACGATAATATTGTCAAATACGTCTCTGGAAATACCGGTATTTTCATTGAAGATGTCGTTTCCTTCAAATCGAATAGTCCCTTTGTTCCCTTTTAGCAGGCGGTATTCGGTGAATAACCTAAGAATGGTTGGGTTTCTTACGATTCCGTCATCAAAACCCGAATTCATCGTTTTTCTGAGGTCATAACCCAAAGTAAGGTCTTTGAAGAAGTAATTTCTTCCTCGAATTTGGAAGCTAAGACTGTTGGTTTGTCGGTCAGTAAAATTTGACTGAGAATATTGGGTTCTGTTAACTGAATAGGAGGTCTCAAGTTCAAAATCAATCACATCTTTAATATCAATCTCGAACTCTATTTCCTTTCTTATCATGAAATTCTTCGCAATATTTTTTCTGTAGTCTATGTAGGCAACATTATTGTTCACATTAGCAGAACCCGAATACGTAAGTGTGTATTTTCGTTCGGCGAATGGCTTCCCATAAGAGTAATCACCCCGCAGGGTGTAAAACCCATCTGTATTGATGTAACTGGTCAGCTGATCAACTGTATTTGGAATTTGAACCTTTGTGGTTACGATTTTATCCTGAGTCTGAGTATAGGATAAGTTTGCATACAATACATGTCCCATATTCCAATCCGATTGATTGTATCTCGCATTGAACGTGTGGACAAATTCCGGTTTAAGATCGGGGTTTCCGGTGATGGTATTTTGAAGGTTTGAATTATCAGTTATGGGTTGTAATTACAGGAACCCGGGTTGATTATTTCTACCCCAGTAATTAACATTTAAGGCCTGTTGCTTCGAAAATTTATAGACTAATCTGGCGGATGGAATTAGGTTGAATGTTCTGTTATCTGTGTTTATCCCTCTGCTAATATTTTGTCCTTTGAGGATGGCAGGTTGTGCATTCATACCTAAGTTATAATTCAGTTTATCCGTGACATATCTGTAATTTGCGCCAAATCTGTGGGTATAAAATTGAAACTCATAATTATTACTAAGATCTGCATTGAATATAGAATTGCCACCAATGACATCGTTAGTCACTCGATCGGTAGTAGTACCGGAACGGCTATGGCTATAATTAAACTCAACAAAATTTTTCTCCCAAAGTGGCTCCATATAGGTCATGTTTGACCAAAGAGAGTAGTTGTTATTGGCATTGGCAATCAGTTGGTGTTGAATACGTGTAGAATCACCACCTGCTCGTTTGATTACATAATTGTTCAAAACATCCCTGTCGTTATCTCCATTAGAATAATTGAAATTTCCACTTAAACTCATATTTCTTCCTTTTTTTGAGAATTTGTGATTATAGTAGAAATTAGTTCCTGTACTCAAGTTCATTGAATTTGCACCTGAAATATCACTTCTTGTGGAGTTTAGATTTTGCTGGGATAGATCAGTAAAACCGATGTTACTGGAATTATTTGAGTTATAGGAAAACCTTGGTGAGATTCTAAGAAAGTTTAAAGTGTCGGGTTTTAGAGTAAGATTTCCGGAAAAATTTTGACTGTAGTTATCGCTGTTATTATCTGAGGAGGCATTCTCTAATCTGGTAAAATTCTCTAAAAAATTTTGTGAAGAGGTTTTGCTTAGCGTTTCATTTTTACGATTATTGAAACTGTAGCCTGCATCGGCAGAGACTTTTTTGCTCCAATCATTTCTATAATTCATGCTGGCAGAGTTTGTTGCAGTGATACCATTTGAATTACCGCCCCTCATGTTGATGTTATTGACTGTTCCATCGAATGATAGCTGACGTTCACCTTTAAAAGTATTCCCTCTCAAGCTCGTATTTTATCGGTCTTCATTTCCTAATCCACCAGAAATTCGAGTGGAATAACCCCGTTTTTTTTCCTCAAGTATGGTTAGGTTCAAAACCTTCTCGGCTTCTCCTGTTTTAACCCCGGTTAGATTGGCATGATCTCCGAAATCATCAATAATTTGTAAGTTCTTTATAATATCAGCAGGTAAATTTTTTATTGCCGTAGCTACATCGGTTCCAAAGAAATCCTTGCCATTAATCCTGATTTTAGTGATTGGATCTCCTTGTGTAGTCACATTTCCATCAGCATCTACCTTGACTCCGGGCAGTTTTCTGAGCATTTCATCCACAGCATCACCCTGTCTGACCGGGAAAGAGGAAGCATTGAAAGTAACTGTGTCCTCGCTGATTTTTATAGCAGTCACTGCAGTTATGGTAACCTCATCTAAAGTATTTGAAGAAGGTTTTAGCCTAATCAGTGGTATCTCCGGTACATTACCTGTACTGATCGTGTAGTTTTTGATGAATGTTTTGAAGCCAATGAAAGCTGCAGATAATGTGAAAGAAGGCCATTTTACATTGTTTAACTTAAAATTCCCATCTAAATCTACAGCTGTCTGCACACTGTCATTGCCATTTTTTAATTTAATCAAAGTGCCGGTTAATGGTATTCCGGCAGTATCCAGAACCGTTCCTTTGACTTGATAATTTTGTGAATAACTTAAGAGGGTGTAGAATGCTAAAAGAAGAGTAAGAAAGATTCTTTTCATAAATTATTCATTTCGGGCATGTGCTTATAAACTTCTTCGATCACCTGAATGCCCTTAGGATACTATGGTTTAGATTATAAACCAGGGTTCTTTACCTCCGACAAATATAAACTTATGCCTTCTTTATTGATTTTTTGTTCAGTATTGTTACAAAGTTTGTACAATTCTATTACATGAAAATTGATGATTGACAAATGGATTGTTATTCAGTCTTTTAAGTTTTTATTTTAATCTTTTTTCAAATCATGAGCATATTTTTCACTATTGTTTACGTACCCACTATATCTTTTTTTTCAATTTTTAAACTAAAATAGAATAGCTGATATTAAATAAGTTGTATTTTTAGTTCCAAGAAATAAATCTTAATTTGTAGCCATTAGGCGCATAATTTTTTATCTATCGATTTATCTATGCGAAGAAGAAAGTTCATGTCAAATTCATTTTTGGCGAGCCTTGGTGTTTTAAGCCTCGATTCATTTGGATCAATTCAAAATTCGATTCATCAAATGGGCTCCTTTCCTGATTCCGATGAACTCAGGTTAAAAGAGCTTCACTCATTTTATAATTCTGAATTGTTTGAAAGATTCATTCCCAATATGGAGAAATATGTGATTGATCACCAGCTTGGTGGTTTTATGACATCCATAGATATTACTAATGGAAGGCAGGTAAATTCAAATAAAAGTGCTTGGTATGAAGGTAGAGGAATGTGGACCTATTCTTTTCTGTACAATAATCTTAAGAAAAATCCTAAATACCTTGAAGTTGCCAGAAGATCAAAGGATTTTATCTTGAAACATCTCCCCAAGGATAATAAGTTTTTTACATCAGCTTATGATAAAGAAGGGCGTCCCTTAACCGGTCCGGGTGATATTTATTCAAGCTTATTTGTGGCCGAGGGTTTAGCTGAGTATGCAAAAGCCTCCGGTGATAAGCAATATTTTGTATTGGCTAAGAAAATTATTCTAGCTTGTCTGGATCGATATGATAGTCCTGATTATGACTATTATGTAGCTTATTTGAATCCCGGGGCAACTAAAATTCTTGGTCCAAGAGTTCTTGGCCACTGGATGGTATTTTTAAGGACAGCTACTCAAATTCTGGAAAATGGACCGGATGTTGAGATGGAGAAATTAGTCGACAGGTGTCTGGATGCCTGTTTAAATCATCATTTGAACCCTCAATATCAATTGTTCAATGAGGTACTTCATCATGATTTTACGCGACCTGAAAACTCTTACAAAGATTTCGCCTATACCGGCCACGGTATAGAAATGTGTTGGATGCTACATTTTGAAGCGGCCAGAAGAAAAGATAAACTGCTTTTTGATCGAATTTCTGAAGTATTTAAAAGACATGTATCTGTGGCACATGATCATGTTTATGGTGGGTATTTCAGATCACTGGATCACGTAGACAACAATACCTGGAAGGTAGACAAGGTACTCTGGCTGCAGGAGGAGGTTTTGATTGGAAGTTTGTTTATGGCTGAGCACACCGGAGATGTTTGGGCTAAAAAATTATTTAATGAGACTCTTGAGTATGTTCGACAATCTTTCGTTAAACCCGGTAATTTATTTTGGGCCTCGGCCGGCAACCGCTCTTTGCAGGACTATGCCAAAGTTAGAGCTGAACACTATCATCATCCCCGTCACCTGATGTTAAATCTGCTTGCTTTAAAGCGAATGATCAAACGTAATGGTAAACCATCCGGTCTTTTTGGGTGACAAGACCAGATTAAATTGAGACGATATGAATACTAAGGAATTTTCAAGGCGTAAGTTTTTACAGCAGAATGCCTGGGCAGGTTTAGGCTTGTTTGGTTCAGTTTCTATTGCGCCATCTCTGTTAGCTGCTCAAACCATTACTTCACCGGCTAAGGACCTTAAAAAGATTGCCGGACTTGATTTTAGAAAGCTCCGAGAGCAATACAGAAAAGCCTTGCTGAATCAATTTATTCCTAATATGGATAAATATGTAGTGGATCACGAACTCGGTGGATTTATGTGTTCTGTAGACATATTAACCCGAAAACTTGTGAATACGAATAAGCGGGCATGGTACGAGGGAAGAGGGATTTGGATGTATTCTTTTCTGTATAATAATCTGGATAAAAATGCTGCCTATCTCGAAATTGCGCGTAAATCCAAAGATTTTATTTTGCCTCGCTTACCGAAAGATGGAAGCTATTATATAGCTTCATTTACTAAGGAAGGTCAAGCCATTGGTAATACGGAAGGGGATATTTATGGTAACCTTTTTGTAGCCGAAGGGCTTGCAGAATATGCTAAGGCAACGGCTGATTCAAGTTATTTTGATTTAGCCAAGGACATAGTTCTAAAAGCTGTTCAGCGCTATGACAGACCTGAATTTACTTATAATTATAAATCCGAGATCAGGGTTCCCGGGCCCCGGATTCTTGGGCATTGGATGATATTACTAAGTGTATGCACTCAAATGCTCAGGCAAAAAAATGATCAGGAAATCCGGGCACTCGCCGACCGTTGTGTGGATGCGATCATGAATCATCATTTAAATAAAGAATACCGCTTATTGAACGAAACACTTGCTCATGATTTAAATCCCTTATCTGATCCCGTCAGCACTCAATATGGCGACATGGGTCATGGCTGTGAAACGCTTGCATTCGTGATGAATTATGCTGTCCTTATCAAGGATTCGGATTTATTTAACAGGTCTTCCAAAGAGTTCAGGAGACATGTTGATGCATCATGGGATGAGGTCTATGGTGGTTATTTTCATGAATTAGTTCATGTCAATAATAACACCTGGACTTTGAATAAATTACGATGGGTTCATGAAGAGATTCTTATCGGTGCAATGATTTTAATCGAACATACCGGAGATGAGTGGGCAATTAATTGTTATGCAAAGACCGAGGAGTATATTAGAAAGAATTATGTTCGGCCGGAGTATGCTTTTGTGATTGATAGTGGAGACAGAAAAATGCAAAAGCATACCCAAGTAAGAGCAGAACATTATCATTATCCCAGGCAATTAATGGTAGGAATACTGGCCATTGATCGTATTTTAAGTAGGGGAGAAAAACCTAGCGGTCTTTTCTCCTAGAATTAATAAATTCAAATTTTAATGAAGTTAAATTCAATAAACAGTAATAGATGAGTAAGCATAAGTACGAGGGACAGGCATTTTATAATGCGCCCTTTGTTGTGGAGAATTTTAATGGAATGCCCTACCGTGTGCTTGGTAAATCCGGTTTAAAAGTATCGAATATTGGCTTGGGAACCTGGAAAATGGGTTATCCGGAAAGTGGAGATGAATCAAGAATTGATAAGAAAAATTCATTTGATATTCTGGATAGGGCTATCGAATTAGGAGTGACTTTCTGGGATACTGCGAATCGATATAATAATGCTTCAGGAAATTCTGAGCGAATTATTGGAAAGTGGTTCAAACAAAATCCTGCGCAAAGACGAAACGTTGTACTGGCTACAAAAATGTCCGGTACGATGGACGGGATTAGTCCAAATCATTGCGGGCTTTCAAGGGGAAACATTATGGAGGCCGTATATGCCAGCCTTGAAAGACTTCAAACGGATCATATTGATCTCCTCTATTTTCATAGGTTTGATGGAATAACCCCACCTGAAGAAAGCTTAGCAGCAATTGAAGATCTCGTTAAGCAAGATTTGATTCGTTATTTTGCTGTTTCCAATGCCAGTGTTGAGATTCTCAAGACGTATCAGGCAGTTCAGTCACAAATGTCGGTCAGAAGCCGCATTTTAGCTGTTCAAAATCAGTTTGATCTACTGGATGGTGAAGCCAAGGCAGATGAGGGTGTACGAAGTTATGCCATTGAACAGGGGATTTCCTTTATTGGCTGGAGTCCTATGGCAAGAGGGCTCCTGACTAACCGGTACCTCAATCCGGTAAATGCAGGACCCGGCGACCGTCTCTTCGATGAGGGCGATTTGAATACAAAAACAAGTCCCGAAAATATGGCCAAGTTGCACGCTCTGGCCGCACTGTCCAAAAAAATGGGAATAGAACTAAGCCAGCTCGTCATAGCCTATATGTTAAGCATGAAAGGCATGGGTCCTATCATTCCATCATCCTCCAGCGTGAAGCAACTCGAATCAAATGCTGCGGCAGGCAAACTTATTCTTACGGATAAAGAAATAGCCGGAGTAAAGAAAATTGTAAACTTTTAAATTAACTCTTATGCAGGTTTTAAGAGCGATTTTCGTCCTAATGTTTATCCTTTCTTTGACTGACCTCAGGGGTCTGGCCCAACCCAAAAAACTGGAACAGGAAGCACGTTCAGCACTGTTGGCAGCCACGCGTTTTATGGTAGAAAAGGCGAGCGTGAATGGGGGCTACGTGGCGCATTATCTACCTGATTTTTCAAGACGATGGGGTGAGCTTGAGGCCTTTAAAACTCAAGTTTGGGTACAGGAGCCCGGGACATACAGCATGGGAAATATTTTTCTTGATGCTTATCAAGTTACCGGAGAGGAGTATTATTATCAGGCTGCAGAAAAAGTTGCCGCTGCTCTGATATGGGGCCAGCTTCCTGAAGGAGGATGGAATTACATGATTGACTTTGCGGGAGATCGTTCTTTAAAACAATGGTACAACACCATCGGAAAAAATGCCTGGGGATTTGAAGAGTACTATTTCTATTATGGGAATTCCACATTTGACGATTCCAATACTTCGGGACCTGCTTCCTTTCTTTTGAGATTATATCTTCAGAAAATGGACAGCAAATACAAACCTGCGCTGGATAAAGCGATCCAATTTGTAATTGAAAGCCAATACCTGCTCGGGGGGTGGCCTCAGCGCTTTCCTCTGAAAAACAATCATCCGAAAAACGGGAAAGAAGATTATACTTCATATTATACCTTCAATGACGAGGTAATTTCGGGAAATATTGATTTTCTGATTCAGTGTTATGTCAGCCTTGGCGAGGAGCGCTTTCTCGATCCCATTCGGCGTGGAATGAATTTTTACTTGATTACCCAGCAAGGTAATCCTCAGGGAGGTTGGGGTCAACAATACAACATGGATCTCCAGGTTGCCCATGCCCGCAGTTATGAACCCCCTGCCCTCATGCCCGGATTTACTTATTCCCATGTTTTACTGCTGATGAAGTATTATCAGTTGACAGGGGATAGAAAATTCCTGGCACGCATACCGGATGCCATTCAATGGCTTGAAAGCTGCCGCCTGCCTGCCGAAAAAAGTCTTGGCGGAACACGCACCCATGCCACATTCATTGAGCTAGGAACCAATAAGGGACTTTATGCCCACCGCAAGGGCACAGGGGTGAAGGATGGAAAATATTGGTGGGATTATGATGATAATAATCTGCTTGCCCATTATGGAGGTAAAACCAATATTAACATTCAGCATCTCAAAGATGAATACCAGAGGGTAAATTCACTTTCAGTGGAAGAGGCAAGCAAAAATTCCCCCCTAAAGGCGGGAATGATTAAAGATGGTACTTTACCGCAAACTCAGCTTCCAATGGTATCGGCCGGCGGTCCGGTACCTGATGACAACATGGTATCGGGTATCATTAAAGCGCTGGATCAGGATCGCTGGCTCGTAAAACACATCCAAATAAGCAGGCCCTATTCAGTTTTGCCGGATGGATCAGAAATAAACACAGCGAAATTAAGTGATGAAAATGGGAAAGGTATTGTTGATCCCTCAGAACAGCAATATATTTCTACCCGGGAATATGAGAAGAATATGAGCTTATTAATCAGATATTTAAAAAAATAGAAACCTGAATGAATCTCCAAGTAGCACTCTTGAAAATAGTTAGAACGTCTGGTTTCAAAACCGCTTCCTTGCTATTATTTCTTACTATTGTTGTGTTTTCATGCTCTAAAATTTCCCGGACTTTACCGGCGGGATTGGCCGATAAGGGCGGCTTATTTCTTCCCGACAACTTCGAGGCATTGGTGGTGGTGGATAGCATCGGTAAGGCAAGACATCTGGCTGTTAATAATAATGGAGATATCTATGTTAAATTGACTTTCAACAGGGCATTGAAAGGTTCGGGCGGAACCGTAGGATTGAGGGACCTTAATCATGATGGGAGGGCAGATTCCATTGTTTATTTTGGTGATTATAAAGATATTGGTAGTTCAGCAGTGGGGATGACCATTCATGATGGTTATCTCTACACAAGTACGGTTAATCAAGTTCTAAAAAATAAACTGACCCCTGGTCAGTTAGTTCCTGAAAGTAAGACAGAAGTTGTTCTTACCGATCTGGATCCAAACGTTGCCAGGAACTGGCACACTACAAAACCTGTTGCATTTGATGGTAAGGGCAATATGTATGTTCCATTTGGGACACCTTCGGATGCCGGTCAGGATATTTTAAAATATGGTCCCATCGGAATACCCGGAGGAAAAGGCCTGGATCTCTCACCTGAATTGGAAAACCACGGTGGTATATGGAGGTTTGATGCTTCCAAAACAAATCAAACTCAGAAAGATGGGTATAAATTTGCGACCGGAATTCGTAGTGTTGTTGGCATGGTATGGAGTCCGCTCGATGATCATTTATATGCCGTCATGAACGGTATAGATAATTTTCGTACTATTTTTCCGGATCTTTACACTGCCTGGCAGGCGGCTGTTCTGCCATCGGAGCCCATGCTCAAGGTTACAGAAGGCTCCGATTTCGGCTGGCCCTATGCCTATTACGATCATATGTTAAAGAAAAATGTTTTGCAGCCCGGTTATGGGGGTGATGGTAAGATCATAGGAAGGGCCTCAAAATTTGATGTTCCGGTCATTGGCTTTCCGGGCCATTGGGCGCCGATGGACATCCTGTTTTATCAGGGCAATCAATTTCCCGAGCGATATAAACAAGGAGCTTTTGTCGCTTTTCATGGTTCAACAGATCGTTCACCATATCCACAGGCAGGATATATTGTTTGTTTTGTTCCCTTTAAAAATGGAGCACCTACGGGTGAATGGGAGGTGTTCGCAGATGGTTTTACCGGTGTGGATACCGTTATTAATACGAGTGATGCTGTTTATCGCCCAATGGGACTTGCAACCGGACCGGATGGTTCACTCTATATATCCGAATCTAACAAGGGGAAAATTTGGAGAATTATGTACAAGGGTGATAAGCAACAATTTGGAGATAAGCAGCTTGCAAGTATGGAGCTGAGAAAGAACAGATCTTACATTAAGACTCCGGATGAAGTTAAAGATAATTTACATCGGGGAGATCGCTTGGCGGGTAGCATTTTGTACAATACCTATTGTGCATCTTGTCATTAACGTGATGGCAAAGGCGATAACAGTCGATTTCCTCCACTGGCAGGATCCGATTGGGTTACTGCGGATAAGAAACGTTTAATCAATGCTATTTTGAATGGTTTGGATGGTGAGATTATGGTTAATGGTCAATCCTGGCAGGGTATGATGCCTGCACATGCTGAATTTCTGGATGACCATGCTATTGCATCCATTTCAACGTATATCCGTCAGAGTTTTGGCAATCAAGCCGGTCCGGTCAGTAGCCTTGAGGTTAAAGAGCTAAGAAGAAAGCCAAAGAACTGAATGTCATCAAGCAAATAGCACCTGATTTTTTGGTAAATTAAAAAGAAAAAATAATAAGCTGCAAAACATGAAATCCATTTTTATACTTGGCTCCCTTTTTATGCTGGGATTAACTTCTTGCATAGGAACTGTTTCAACAAAGACTGAGAAGGCCAGCTCAGAACGAAAAATAATTATGCCGGAAGGTTATAATCGCGGACTGCCATTTACGCCCGGTATTCTGGTTGATGGAACCCTTTATGTAGCCGGGTTTAGCGGTGAGGATGCTAAAACAGGGGTTATTCCTGAGGATTTTGAAACCGAGGTAAGGCAAGCCTTGGATAAGATCGGGGTGATTCTTAAAGAAGCCGATATGGATTATAAAGATGTTGTTTCTGTCCAGGTTTATCTGACGGACATGGAATTATTTGAAAGGATGAATACCGTTTACCGAACTTATTTTGATGAACCTCGCCCAACGCGTTCCATTATGGGCATTAAAAGCCTGATAGGTCCTGCAAGAATTGAAATCACTGTTACTGCTAAGAAATAAAAAATAAATGAAAATTAATATATCAGAAAACCCTGTCGAATTGGGTAAGGCCTCTGCTTCACCCGCCATTAAAGGGATTAAAAATGCCATTGCCGAAAATGGACAAGCCAATATCATTCTGGCAACAGGTGCAAGTCAGTTTGAAACCTTAAAAAATATTGTACTTGATCAAAGTATAGATTGGTCTAAAGTGGTGATGTTTCACCTGGATGAATACATCGGTTTACCCGAAACCGAGCCTGCAAGTTTCAGAAAATATTTAAAAGAGCGGTTCCTCAATTTGGTCTCAGCCCTAAAAGCCAGTTATTTAGTGAATGGGGATGATGATCCTGTTGAAGAGTGCAAGCGTTTAAATGAGATTATTTCAAATCATCCCATTGACGTAGCCTTAGTAGGTATCGGTGAAAACGGACATCTGGCTTTTAACGACCCTCCCGCAGATTTCGATACTGAATCACCGTATATTATTGTCAATCTGGACGAAAAGTGCCGATTGCAGCAGCTTAATGAAGGCTGGTTTAAGTCGATTGAGGAAGTTCCGAAGCAAGCCATCAGCATGTCTATCAAACAAATTTGTAAGGCAAAGTTGATCATTTGCTCGGTTCCCGATGCCAGGAAGGCTGAAGCGGTCAAAAATTCTCTGGAGAATCAGGTGAGTAATAAATTTCCTGCCACTGTTCTTCAAACACATCCCAATTGTATTTTTTATCTTGACAAACCTTCAGCGGCCTTACTTAAAAATTTGTAATGAGCAACATGAAACGCAGAGATTTGATTAAATATTTGTCGGTAGCACCATTGACGGGCGGACTTACAGCCTCTAACCTCAACGCGGCAAAAGCAGGAATGAAGTCAGTTGCAAAGCGCGACCTGATCAAAGAACTGGGACTGCGTACTTTCATCAATGCCTATGGAGTTTATACCACTCATACGGCTTCATTAATGCCTGATGAAGTCATGGACGCCATTCAGGCTGCTTCAAAAAAGTATGTACTTTATAATGATCTTCAGGACAAGGTTGGGGAAAAAATTGCAGCCATTTGCCATTCAGAGGCGGCAATGGTTACTTCCGGATGCTGGTCGGCACTGGTACTTGGTACAGCAGGAATTTTAACCGGTATGGATAAGGCAAAGGTTGCTCTCTTACCTGATGTGTCTGGGTTTGAAAGGAATGAAGTAGTTATTCAGAAAACACACAGTGGTTCATACGATCATGCCTTAACGAATACAGGAATTAAAAGTGTTTTTGTTGAAACTGTTGAAGAAATGGAGGCTGCGATCAATCCGAAAACTGCCATGACCTGGTTTTACCATGAAGCAGACCCTTGGGGTAAAATCGGACATAAACAATGGCTTAGCCTTTCTAAAAAGCATAAAATACCTGCAATGATTGATATTGCTGCCGATGTGCCACCGGTTGAGAATTTATGGAAATTTAATGATATGGGTTACGATGTAGTTTGTGTGTCGGGTGGGAAAGCCATCCGCGGACCGCAGAGTGCCGGTATATTGATGGGAAGAAAAGAGATCATAGCTGCAGCAAGATTAAGTGCTCCTCCCGGAGGTAGTAATATCGGACGAGGGATGAAGGTAAATAAGGAGGAAATTTTTGGAATGTATGCAGCGCTTGATCGTTTTGTTAACCTCGATCATGGTAAAGAATGGCAGATTTGGGAAGATAGGGCCAATGTAATTTTGAATGCTGTTAGTCAGGTTGATGGAGTAAAAGCCGAAATCTTTGTGCCGCCTATTGCGAACGTAACTCCAACCCTTAGAATCTCCTGGGATCAGTCGGTAATAAAGATTACCCCAAGACAAATGACCCTGAATTTGCGTAATGGTGAACCATCAATAGAAGCTCCAAAGAGTATCAATGATGCGATGATTCTTTCCGTTTGGATGATGGAACCCGGAGAAGAAAAAATTGTTGCCAGGCGATTTAAAGAGGAACTGAACAAGGCAAGAGTTTAAGCGGTTTTAAGAAAATTTTTATTAAATAATATACATGCTTGATGTCTAGAAAACTATTATTGCTTTTACTGGCACTAAACATTCTTTCGGGTTCTCTTCAGGCTCAAAGGCCTTTTCGAATTCTAATCAAAGGAGGACATGTCATTGATCCAAAAAATAACATCAATGAAAAAATGGACATCGCCATACAAGAGGGAAAAATTGCCAGGGTTGCTAAACATATTGATACAGCTCAGGCCGTTCAGGTAGTAGATGCTGCAGGAATGTATGTTACGCCCGGACTCATCGATATTCATGCTCATGTTTTTTACGGGTTTGATCCCGACAGTTAGTTTAGTGGAGGAACCGTTGCGGTACTACCTGATCAAACAACATTTCGCTCAGGTGTGACCACGGTAGTAGATGCCGGAGGCGCCGGTTGGAGGTCTTTCCCAATCTTTAAAAAGAACATCATTGATGTTTCAAAAACACGGGTACTGTCTTTATTGAATATTGTCGGGGAAGGAATGAGAGGTATCGAAAAGTATGAACAGAATGTTAATGATATGGATGCCAAAAAAACTGCTGAGATAGCTTTGGCAAATAAAAATGAGGTAGTAGGTTTCAAGGTGGCTCATTTTACCGGTTCTGAATGGACGCCAATCAGTAGAGGTGTAGAAGCAGGGAAGCTTGCAAACATCCCCGTAATGATTGATTTGAATACCCTTTTTATCTCTATTGAAGAGCTATTTACAAAATATCTCCGTCCGGGAGATATTTATACGCATACCTTTATTCAGTCGAGTCGTGGCGTGGTGGAACCTATTGTGGATCTTCAAACCAAAACGTTTAAACCCTTTGTTCTGGAAGCCCAGCGTAAAGGGATCCTGTTTGATGTTGGCTTTGGAGGTGGAAGTTTTAATTTTAATCAGGCTTTGCCCGCTTTAAAGGCGGGTTTTTTTCCTAATACGATGGGTACTGACCTGCATCAGGGAAGTGTGAATGGTGCGATGAAGGATCAATTAAACGTTTTATCTATTTTCTTGGCCATGGGAATGAAAATTCCTGATCTGATTAAGGCCAGTACCTGGACACCGGCTCAGGTTATCAAACGGGAAGAATTAGGAAACCTTTCTGAAGGTGCCCTGGCTGATGTAGCTATTTTAAGTATTCGAGATGGTAAATTTGGATTTCGGGATGTAGCAGGAAACCGATTGGATGGCAAACAAAAGTTTGAATGTGAATTAACCATCCGGGATGGAAAAATTGTTTATGATCTGAATGCTATTGCGGGAATGGTGAAGAAACTCAATTACTAGGATAAGTCAATCGATATCAAGTTTCTTTTCAAGCCATTATTAACAACCACTTATTTTTTGAATGTGAAAAAAAAAATATGATTTTTTTTGTTTTTTCGGGTACCTAAACGTATATTGAATTTATATTTCACGGAGCTTATTAGATTTATACGATAAAGTACCGGAAAATTCAATTTTTATGGTTAAATAAGATTTTCTAATCCTGATTATTCTGGATTTACTTGGTTTATGTTTAAAGTGATTGATATTAAAAACGTTTAGAATGGAAGATAATAGACCTGAACTTCACGATGATGATTATTTAATGATTCAGCTGCAGCAAGGTTGCCGAAATGCCTTTAATATCCTGTACACTAAATATTGGGAACAAACCTACAGCAATGCGTATAAACGTTTACAAGATTCGGAAGAGGCCAAAGACATCGTTCAGGAAATTTTCGTAAGGATTTGGGTCAACAGAGCGAATTCAATAATAAATTTTCCAGCCTACTTGAGTGTATCTGTACGGAATCAGATTTTTAAAATCGCTGCGAAAAATAAAAACTTATCTCCCTTCACAGAAGCTTTTGAAAATATTTCTTCTGATAATCAAAAAACCGATTCTAATTTACTTTACAGGGAGTTTTACAGTATGTATGAGGCTCTTTTGTTGAAATTGCCTCCCCAAAGGCAGCAAATATTCAGACTCAGGTTTCATGAGGATTTACCAACCAAAATTATTGCTGCTCAAATGCGCATATCTCGGAAAACGGTTCAGAATCAATTGGGTAAGGCAATAAATCAGCTGAGGGTGATTCTTTTGCATTAATTTGCTAAAACTCGACCGACTTAAGCTACCTAAGGTTGACCTCAATTGTTATTCCACTATCCTTAATTTTTGATTAGCTCAAAAAATATTTTTTCCTGAAGTAGGACATTTTTGTAAAAAAAGGTCTTATTCTAAAGTTCATTCTTGAACATTGCGCATGAACAAATCTTTTATATCAGAATTCTACAAAAAATATTTGAGGGGAAAAGCCTCCAAAGAAGAACAAGATCTGCTTTTAAGCCATTATGAGCTTTTTGAGTCAGCGCCCAACGGCTTGGATGAACTATCTGAAACTGAAAAGATACTTTTAAAAGGCGAGATTGAACTAAAGATTAGAGCAAGAATTCCTTCTTCACAAGAGCCGGATAAAAACTTGATAACTCCGCGTGCTTTATGGATTTCCGGATTAGCAGTAGCTGCCTCGCTGTTATTATTTTTTACGTTTTCCTTCTTTCAAAATTCCAGTGAACCAGGGCTTAGAGAATTCCAGGTTTCCAAATTAACCGAATTTAAAGATAACAGACTGATTCATTTACCGGATGGGAGTACAGTCATTATAAGTGCCGGAAGTAAATTAAATTATCCCTCATCCTTTGATGGATTATCGAAAAGGGAAGTATATCTGGATGGGCAGGCCTATTTTGATGTCAAGCATAATTCATTGAAGCCGTTCATTATATACACCGGCAAGTTGAAAACAACCGTATTGGGAACTGCCTTTAATATCAGTGCTTGGGCAAATTCCAAGGATATTACCGTGACTGTCTCAAGAGGTAAGGTAAAGGTTGAAGATATTGATAACAAGACAATAGGCGTGCTGATTCCTAATAGACAAATTAAGTACGATAAAATTAAAACCATTAGCGTTGAGAAAATTGTTGAAAGTGCCGAATATTTAAAATGGAAGGAAGAGGAAGATCTTTTGTTAAGCGATGTTTCTGTCGCAGAGGCTGCCGAATTACTGGAAGATCGTTATCAGGTTAAAATCACAATTTCAGATAATCAGATTAAATCTAATCGCTTCACAACCATGGTCAGAAAAGGAGAGGATCTCGATAAAATTTTACGAAGTATTGCTGAGTTTAATGAGGCAAAATATCAATAC
Organism: Bacteroidota bacterium; assembly: GCA_016868395.1. Taxonomy (GTDB): domain Bacteria; phylum Bacteroidota; class Bacteroidia; order Sphingobacteriales; family Sphingobacteriaceae; genus Daejeonella. The sequence continues at coordinate 19,805 of VGGW01000028.1, forward strand.
GACAAGGATAAAGCCACGGTGCTTATTCTTCCTAAATAATATGATTGAATCAACTTAAGGAGAAAATAACTATGCCAATGGAACTACCACCATAAAAAACCCCTGAACCCTTGATTACTCAGAGTTTCAGGGGTGGAATTGTTTCCCGACTGCCATCAGGAATCAATTGATGTTTTAAATTATAGCATGAAGTTTAATCATGCAATTTGATAACTTTTAAAACGAAGTAAAATTATGAATATCTTTACACCAATTGCTGAACGTCAGCAAACAGACTTATTTCCATTTGATCTGAAGTTATTGTTCAGATTCTTATTCCGATTTATTATGCAACTCAGACCAGCATTTTTCATCATTCTTACTACTTCAATCCAGCTTTTTTCGGCTCCCCCTGTTAAAAGTCAGGCCATTGATAAAGTAGAAATAAGTCTCGAACTAAAAAACGAGTCATTAATTAAAGCTTTTCAAAAGATTGAAAAGCAAAGTTCCTTTCAGTTTATGTATCGTCAGGCTGATGTCAGAAATATCAACAAGCTTGAATTGATCACAGAAAAGATGTCTGTTGCAGTGGTTCTGAATCAACTTTTGGAAAATACTTCCCTGCAATACAAACAAGTTGATAACCGGATCCTCATTTTGGCCAGGGAAAATAAACCTCAGATCAAATTATCGGCAAATGCCTTGGATGTAGTGGTGCGGGGTCAGGTTGTCGATGCCAAGGGAGAAACCCTACCGGGAGTAAGTGTTAAAGTTAAGGGTACTGATATTGGTGCTTCAACGGATATTGATGGTAAATTTTCTATTACTGTTCCGGATAACGCAGTTTTGGTATTTACCTACATTGGTTATGTAACCAAAGAAATAAATGTAAATGGACAAGCAGTGATTAATGTTACGTTGGAGGCCAGTTCTACCTCACTCAGTGAAGTTGTTGTTACCGCTTTAGGTATACAGAGAGAGTCAAAATCATTGACTTATGCTACCCAGGGTGTTAGTACCAAAGAATTAACAGAAACTCGTACCCTGAATGTGATGAATGCTTTGCAGGGAAAGGTTGCAGGTATGTCTATTGAAACTGCCGGTACCGGTTTGGGCGGACAAGCAAGAGTGATTTTAAGAGGAAATCGTTCAATTTCGGGTAATAGTGGTCCGCTTTTTGTGGTAGACGGTGTTCCTATGACAACCCCAATCGCAAACTTTAGTCCGGATAATATTGAGTCTATCAACGTCTTGAAAGGTCCTAACGCTGCCGCCTTATATGGTAGTGCCGCTCAAAATGGGGTAATTATTATCGAAACCAAGAAAGGTCAGGAAGGCCAGGTTCAGATCAGTGTCAATGAAACCTTCCAAACAG
>VGGW01000029.1 GCA_016868395.1 Bacteroidota bacterium
ATGAACATATTGAATAAATTACTACCCAAAAGGTTTCCAATCGCCAAATCTATACTCCCCATTCTTACTGCTGCGACAGATACTACCAATTCGGGTAAAGAGGTTGATCCTGCAACCAATAAAGTACCGATGAAGGATTGATTGATTCCTGTTTGTAGTGCTAATTTTTCAGCGAAGTAAGGTAAAGCCAAAGCTGCCAGAACGATTAATACAGCATTTAAAAGAAATTGGATTATGGCATTTTTTAAGCTTATTGAATCCTTATTATGTGAGATCTGATCAGTTCTAACATCCTCTTCTTTCTTTATTTTTTTGTCGTTTTCAAAGATTATTCTAACAGATATCAAGTAAATGAGGATTATACTGGCGGGGAAAAAACTAAACCATCCCTTTTCAGGAAATAAGTTCCCGAAATTAATTTCAATAACTGAAAGGATGATTAAAATCATACCTAAGAATCCTGCAAGTATCTGGCTTCTTGTCACTATTGACGAAATGGGTTTACCGGGTACAAAATAGTCCAGAACAGCAAGGATGGCCATATTAAAGGCACAGCTTCCAAATACCGAACCAACAGCAATGTCTGGTTGGTTTAAGACCAGGACAGAACTGATCCCGGAAAATAATTCCGGCAGTGATGTGACGGCAGCCATAAGAATTAAACCGATCCAGGCTTTTCCCAGACCACTTAATTCTGAAATTACATCGCCATATTTGGAAAGTCTTACACCTGAAAAGACAATAAGAATTGCGCAAGATATAAAGCCACCGATTGTCAGAAAAATTGGATTCATTTGCTATTGGTTTTTAAATAATGATTATCGTTAAAATAAGATAATCTATGGGTTATGCCTATACTTTAAGAATTTTATTTCTGATATTGCTTAACGCAAATAATTTATTTATCAGTATAAATGAAAGATTTTTTAGATCAAAACTTTTTACTTAACACAAAAACGTCACAAAGACTGTTTCATAAATACGCCGCTGGTTTACCCATTATAGACTACCATTGTCATTTACCTCCTGACCAGATTGCCGCTGATTCTAATTTTGAAAATCTGACTCAAATCTGGTTATACGGTGATCACTACAAGTGGCGCGCCATGAGAGCCAATGGAATTTCTGAAAAGTATATTACCGGTGATGCCAGTGACTGGGAAAAATTTCAAAAATGGGCTGAAACCGTTCCATTTACTTTCAGAAATCCCCTTTATCATTGGACCCATTTGGAATTACAACGGTATTTTAACATTCATGAAATACTTTCTCCAAGCACCGCAAGGAAAATATATGATGAATGCAGCGAAAAACTTCAAAGTCCTGAGTTCTCTATTCGGCGATTGATTGAGAAAATGAATGTAGAAAGTATTGGTACAACTGATGATCCTCTTGATGACCTTTTATTTCATCAGAAAATCAAAACTGATGAATTTTCTGTGATCGTTAGGCCATCATTCAGACCCGATAAGGCGATGAACGCTGATAATATACCGGAACTGCATTCATACATAAAAAAATTATCATCTGTTTATGGGCAGGAGATCAATACTTTTGGGCACTATCTGCAGGCATTAAAGAGCAGACATGATTATTTTGCTGAAAATGGATGTCTGGTTTCAGACCATGGCCTGGAGCAACTCGGTTATGAAGAATATACAGACGCAGAAGTCGAACAAATATTTAATAAAATCCTAAATCAGGAAGTTTTGAGTACCCTGGAAATACTCAAATTTAAGTCTTGCATGCTGCTCCATTTAGCTCATTGGGATCATGAAAAAGGTTGGGTTCAGCAATTTCACCTTGGAGCAATCCGTAATAATAATTCAAGATTACTGACAGAGCTTGGCCCTGATACAGGTTTTGACTCGATGGGTGATTTTTCACAGGCAAGGGGGATGTCCAGGTTTTTTAATAAATTGGATTCTACGAACAGACTTGCAAAAACCATAATTTATAATCTGAATCCTGCCGACAATGATATGTTTGCAACCATGGCGGGTAATTTTAATGATGGTTCTGTTCCGGGTAAAATTCAGTTCGGATCCGCCTGGTGGTTTCTGGATCAAAAATTCGGCATGATTGATCAGATTAATTCGCTTTCAAGTATGGGTTTGTTGAGTCGTTTTGTTGGTATGATAACTGATTCGAGGAGTTTTATGTCTTATCCAAGGCATGAATATTTTAGAAGGATTTTATGTAATCTGATTGGTGAAGATGTTGAAAATGGTGAATTACCGAATGATATTCAATGGCTTGGGCAAATGGTTCAGAATATTTGTTATTTTAACGCAAAGAATTACTTCAACTCCTAAAAGTATGGGTAACGATAACTTACTGCTAAGAGCCTAATAATTGATCTTCATGCAAAAAATGACTAATTATCGCTGGACGATTTGCTCACTGGTGTTTTTCGCCACAACCATTAATTATCTTGACCGACAGGTTATCAGTCTCTTGAAACCTTACCTGGAGACGGAATTTAACTGGTCTGAGACCGACTATTCTAATGTGGTTGCCGTATTTCAGCTAGCCTATGCCCTAGGTATGCTGGGTGTTGGTAGTATAATAGACCGCGTGGGCAGTAAAATGGGTTATGCCGTATCGCTGATTTTATGGAGTATAGCAGCGATAATGCATGCATTTGTAAAAACCACCTTTGGGTTTGGGTTCGTACGTGCATTTCTGGGGGTTACCGAAGCCGGAAACTTTCCGGCTGCAATAAAAGTGGTAGCAGAGTGGTTTCCAAAGCGTGAGCGAGCATTTGCCACTGGTATTTTTAATAGCGGAACTAACATTGGAGCTGTTATCGCTCCTTTGCTGGTTCCCTGGTTAGCCGTATCTTACGGCTGGCAGATGGCCTTTATCATCACCGGCGCAGTTGGTTTTCTTTGGCTGATTTTTTGGTTTTTACTCTATGAAACTCCTGAGCGCCATAAGCGTATTTCGGCAGCAGAACTCACGCATATTCACAGTGATGAAGAGGTAACAAAACCTGTTGAAGGTGAAATTGAGGCAGTAATTCCCTGGAAAAAATTATTGACCTACAAACAAACCTGGGCTTATGCCCTTGGTAAGTTTCTTTCGGATGGGGTTTGGTGGTTCTTCCTATTTTGGCTGCCCGCATTCTTAATTTCAGAATATAAATTGGTAGGCCTTGAAGTGAGTATTCCGGTTGCAGTTGTCTATTTAATTGCCGGAATTGGAAGTATCGCAGGTGGATGGTTACCCATGTGGTTCAGCAAAAATAAAGGCTGGTCTATGGTCAGATCCCGTAAAACATCTATGCTTATTTATGCGACTATTCCCTTAATGGTAATGTTTTCCCAATGGGCAGGTTCATTTAATATGTGGTATGCTGTGATTATAATTGGAATTGGAATGTCTGCTCACCAGGCCTGGTCGGCTAACATTATGACTACAGTATCCGATATGTTTCCCAAAACCTCTATAGGTGCAGTCATAGGAATTGGAGGAATGTTCGGAGGTTTTGGAAATATTACGGTTGCTAAAATTGCAGGATATTTGCTTGATTATTATAAAGCTGCCGGTCATATTCAAACAGGCTACTATATGTTGTTTCTTTTTTGTGGTACCGCCTATCTGATTGCCTGGTTTCTAATGTTTAGGGTTCTGGTGCCAAAAATGACTCCTATTTTACCACATATGAAAAAGATAGAGTAACAATATACCACCACCATGTATTTTACTTGCATTATTGAGCTATTTATTTTACTTTTCAACGTGCATATGGCTATTTTTTCTAACTTTTAGCCGGTATACTTAATAATCATACTCATCAATAATATGAAAACAGAACAAAATCGTAGAACCTTCATCAAAACAACTGCACTTGCTGCGGCAGGTTTAGGAATAGGTGCAAATAGTTTTGCAGAAAGCGTATATCCATCATTAAAATTGAGCCGGGTGGTCGGTAACAGGATTGGAATCATCGGCTTGGATACCTCCCATTCCATTGCTTTTACTAAGGCTCTAAACGATCCCAACGCCAGTCCGGATTACAGTGGATTTAAAGTTGTAGCTGCTCATCCTTTTGGCAGCAGGGAAATAAAAAGTAGCTATGAACGTATACCGGGATATACAGAGGATATAAAAAAAATGGGTGTTGAAATTGTCGATTCAATAGCCGGCCTTCTAAGCAAAGTTGATTTTGTTCTCCTGGAAACGAATGATGGAAGATTACATCTGGAGCAAGCCATGGAAGTGATTAAAGCCGGTAAGCGTTTTTTTATTGATAAACCGATAGCGGCCTCGCTCGCAGGTGCATCGGCCATATTTGATGCAGCAAAGAAAGCCAACATCGGAGTATTCTCTGCTTCTTCGCTCAGATACTCTGCCGGAGCCCAAGAGATTGCAGGCGGAAAGTATGGAAAGGTGCTGGGTGCTGAAACGTTTAGTCCATGTCATCTGGAAAGTACTCATCCAGATCTTTTTTGGTATGGTATTCATGGCGTAGAATCACTATTTACGGTAATGGGACCGGGTTGCAAGCAGGTGGTAAGAATCAGTTCACCGGATGTAGATATCGTAGTAGGTACATGGAATGATGGCAGAGTGGGTACTTTCCGTGGCCTTCGCTCCGGAAAATTGGGATATGGAGGAACAGTTTTTGCCGAAAAGGCTACCGTTCCTATTGGTGAGTATGGAGGTTATAATCCTCTTTTAAAGCAAATTACAGATTTTTTCAAAACTGGGATAGTTCCGGTAAAGCCTGAGGAAACGCTTGACATTTGCGCTTTTATGGATGCGGCTGATGAGAGTAAGCGAAAAGGCGGGATTCCGGTAGCCCTAGCGGATAGCTATGCAAGAGCTATCAGAAAAACCAGATAGATTTATGGGATATCAATAATATGGAGCAATCAAGAAGAAAGTTTTTAAGTACAGGTGCCTTCGCATTGACAGGACTTACAGCTTTTGGATCTACAGGACTTGATTTCTTTCGGCCGAGTCAAAATGAAAAGGTTGGTGTCGGACTGATTGGCTCCGGAAGTCGTGGTTTGGGTCTGGCGCATACTCTTGCAAATGTTCGAAACATTGAGCTTGTTGCTTGCTGCGATGTTCTAGAAAACCATTTAAAGGCAGGTTTAAGGCTGGCAGATAAAGATGCCAAAGGGTATTATGATTATCAGAAGCTTATTGATGATCCCAAGGTTCGCGCTGTAATTATTGCTACTCCTCTGTATTTACATTTTCCCATGGCTGTATATGCCCTTAAAGCAGGTAAGCATGTATATGTAGAAAAAACCATGGCATATGATATACCACAAACTCTTCATTTGGTGAAATTGGTCGATAGCTCAAAGCTTGTATTTCAGGTTGGCCATCAGTATAGGTATTATTCGATGTACCACAAGGTAAAGGAGATTATTGATAAGGGATGGATAGGAAGGGTATTTCATTATGAATGCCAGTACAATAGGAATTCCGACTGGCGGCAACCTGTGACAGATCCTGACACCGAGCGCACTGTAAACTGGAGGATGTATAAGGAATACTGTGGGGGATTACTATCTGAGCTTAGTGCTCATGAAATTGATATGGTTAACATGATTCAAGGTAGCCATCCAGTTAAGGTTGCAGGATTTGGTGGAATTGATTACTGGAAAGATGGCCGAGATAATTTTGATAATATCCGTTTGGTTTATGAGTATCCCGGCGGAGTAAAATCAAGTGTTACCTCAGTGCTAACTAATAAGTATAAAGGTTATTCCATTCGTATTCTTGGAACAAGGGGTACGGTTGAAATATTAAGGGACAAGGCATTTATTTATGCGGAAGCAAAAAATAAAACTAAAGGAACCGTTGATGGTGTTACCGGAGCTACGGTAGAAGTTTTACCGGGAGGGGTAGGAGAGCCTATTTTATTTCAAAAGGATTCTCCTGAATTAGACCCCACGGGTTATGCTCTACGTGATTTTGCTGAATGTATTTTGACCGGGAAAAGTCCGGTTTCTAATGTGAGAACAGGTAAAGATGTAGCCATTGCAGTGCATATGGGAAACAAGGCTGCAGAAACAGAAACAACGCAATATTGGAAAAGCGAATATGATATTTAAGCTTTTTTGAAAATTAAAATTATACTAAGTTTTTAAGCTTTTAAACAGGTAATTGTATGAAAAATTCAGATTCCCGCAGGGATTTTATTAAAAAGACAGTAACCGGCGCTGCCGCAATTTCTTTTGGTGGCATTCTTCCGGGATTTAGTGCCAGCAGTTACAGCCGCATTCTTGGTGCTAATGAACGTGTTCATATTGCAATCATGGGTGTCAATAGCCGTGGACATGCACTTGCGGCTAATTTTGCTGATCAAAAGAACTGTGAGGTCCGTTTTATTTGTGATGTAGATAAAAGAGCTGCCGACAAATGTATTAGTACGGTAAGTAAGATACAGAATAAGGAGCCCATGGCCCAGCCTGATTTTAGAAAGGCCTTGGAAGTAAAAGATTTGGATGCACTTGTCATTGCTGCTCCTGACCACTGGCATGCTCCTGCAGCCTTGCTGGCATCTTCTGCAGGAAAGCATGTTTATCTTGAAAAGCCTTGTAGTCATAATCCTCATGAAGGTGAAATGCTTCTTGCAGCATCAAAAAAGTACAAAAATGTTATTCAAATGGGCAATCAGCGTCGTTCATGGCCGAATGTGGCTGCCGGTATTGCCGAATTGCATGGAGGTATAATTGGCCGCCCTTATTTTGCAAAAACATGGTACACGAATAACCGACCTTCTATTGGAGTGGGTAAATCAGCACCTGTTCCTGAATGGTTGGATTATGATTTATGGCAAGGTCCCGCACCAAGAAGAGCGTTTAAAGATAATGTGATTCACTATAATTGGCATTGGTTTTGGCACTGGGGGACCGGCGAAGCCCTGAACAATGGAACTCATATGATTGATCTTGCACGTTGGGGACTACAAGTAGATTTTCCAACTAAAGTTACTTCTGCGGGTGGCAGATATAGATACCAGGATGATTGGGAAACTCCTGATACCCAAAATATAGCTATTGAGTTTGCCAACAAATCTACCATCACATGGGAAGGAAGAAGCTGTAATAGTTTTCTTATTGAAGGTAGTTCAGTAGGTGTTATTTTTTACGGTGAAAATGGAACTTTATTTATTGGTGGAGGAAATGCTTATAAAGCTTTCGACCAAAAAAATAATCTAATCAAAGAGGCTAAGAACGAAACTGTGGTGAATACAGGTAGCTTGAGCAACCCTTCGCAGGCTTTGGATGCTTACCATCTGCAGAACTTCTTTAGTGCCATTAAGACAGGAGCTGCCTTGGCCTCGGATATTGACGGGGGGCATAAGAGCACTCTACTTTGTCAACTTGGAAATATTGCCCAGCGGACCGGCAGGACGTTGCATACTGACCCAAATAATGGTCACATCAAGAATGATCCTGATGCAATGAAACTGTGGAAAAGAGAATATCAAAAAGGTTGGGAACCCAAGGTTTAACTTCGAGTTTTATTCATGATGTTTATGCTGGGTTTAATTTCTCAACTAATGATTTTGGCAATTCCTGAATTTGTTGATTCACTCAGATAATGGAACTTAAATTGAATTAATAAAATTGAGGAATTGATATAATGGAAAAGCAACCGGGAATTGGTATTTACCGCTGGAAGATTTGTGCAATGCTATTTCTGGCCACTACAATTAATTTTGTAGACCGTCAGGTTCTTGGAATTTTGGCTCCTCAACTTCAGAAAGAATTTGCTTGGTCAGATTCTGAATATGGGTTCATAGTCTCTTCTTTTCAAGCGGCTTACGCTATTGGTTTCCTCGTTATGGGGCATCTGCTCGACAAGATTGGAACCCGAATGGGAGCAACTATTGCCATCGGATTCTGGAGTATTGCCACTATGATGCATGCCCTGGTGGCCTCTCTTTTTGGATTTGCAGCAGTTCGTTTTCTACTTGGGTTAGGAGAAGCCGGGAATTTCCCATCGGCTTTAAAAGCCGTTTCTGAATGGTTCCCAAGGAAGGAGCGTGCTCTGGCAACAGGTATTTTTGTTTCCGGTGCAAGTGTCGGCGCCATTGTAGCACCTCTGGTAGTTCCTTTTATTGCCATTAATTATGGGTGGCAAATGACCTTCGTGATCACAGGCGGAATTGGGTTTATTTGGATTGTATTCTGGATGATGATGTACCGATTACCTCAGGATCATCCCAAGCTTAGTAAAACAGAACTTGAACACATTACTACTGATCCGGTTGAACCTCAGATCAAAATCCCATGGCTTCATTTATTGAAGTACAGACAAACTTGGGCTTTTGCATTTGGTGCTTTCATGACACATCCTATCTTTTCTTTTTTTCTATTCTTTTTGCCGAAATTCTTTTTTACTAATTATGGAATTGGAATTACGAAAATAGGCCCGATACTCATTATAATTTATTTAATGTCTGATTTTGGAAGTATACTGGGAGGGTGGATTTCTTCTGCTTTAATTAAGAGGGGGTGGACCGTCAACAAGAGTCGTAAAACGACCATGTTCGCATCAGCGCTATGTGTCATTCCTGTTTATTTTGCTGCTCAAACAACAGAATTATGGCTTGCTATTGCGCTCATTGGTCTTGCTTTAGCAGCTCACTCGGCCTGGTCTGCTAATTTATTTACCCTAACAACCGATATGTTCCCAAGACAGGTGGTGGGCTCTGTGGTTGGGATTGGAAGTATGATGGGTGCAGTTGGCGGGATGTTCGGTGCAAGTGTTGGTGGATTTCTGTTAGAAACAACAGGAAGTTATGTTTCATTATTCATTTTTGCAGGATGTGCTTACCTGATCGCTTTTACTGGAATTCAATTGCTGTCTCCAAGATTAAAATCCATAACCTTAGAGAAAATTATTTAGTACTCTTTAAAACAATTTCTTCTAAAGCATATAAAACTAAAATACGTCTAATTTAAAATTCAAGCTATTCAAATGATCAAATTCAATAACCTTAAACACCAGCTGCTTTTAAACTTTATCTTTTTGTTTAGTGCAGCCTGTGTAAGTAAATCTGAAAAAATGAAGGAACCTGAAATACGTTTGATTACACTCGATCCGGGGCACTTTCACTCAGCTCTTGTACAAAAGTCTATGTATCCCGAAATGGATTCAGTGGTTCATGTTTATGCTCCCTATGGGGATGAAGTTAAGGCCCATCTTAATCTGGTTAGCGCTTATAATAAAAGGAAGGAGGAACCAACAAGATGGAATCAAAAGGTATATACCGGTGATGATTACCTGGAAAGAATGTTTAAGGAAAAGGCAGGTAATGTTGTTGTAATTGCCGGAAACAATAAGTTCAAGACAAATTATATTAAACAGTCTGTCGACTCAGGTTTGAATGTTCTGGCGGATAAGCCGATGGCAATCGATACAGATGGTTTCAATACATTGGTGCAGGCTTTTGAGGCAGCAGAAAAAAATAAAGTACTACTTTATGATATCATGACTGAGCGTTTTGAAATCAATAGTATCCTACAAAAAGAGTTTACACATCTCCCGGCTTTTGGTGAATTAGATAAGGGTAGTCCTGAAAATCCATCCGTTACTAAAATAAGTGTTCATTATTTCTTCAAAAATGTCTCCGGGAAACCCCTGGTCAGACCGGCATGGTTTTTTGATGTTAAACAGCAAGGAGAGGGTATCACTGATATTACCACTCACTTAGTTGATCTGGTTCAATGGGAGTGTTTCCCGGATCAGGTAATTGACTATAAAAAGGATATTGAAATTGTTTCAGCAAAAAGGTGGGGTACTCAGTTAACAGCAGCCCAATTTGAAAAGGTTACTCTCAAGAAGGAATTTCCTGCTTACCTCAAAACAGATGTTAAAAATGGCATTTTGAATCCATATTCGAACGGTGAAATAAACTACCGAATCAAAGGAGTTCATGCAAAAGTGTCTGTAACCTGGGATTTTCAGGCACCTGAAGGAACCGGAGACACCCATTTTTCGGTGATGCGGGGTACTAAAGCGAGTGTCATTATTAAGCAGGGTAAGGATCAGAATTTTAAGCCAGTATTGTATATTGAGCCTAAAAGCGGGACTGACATGAAGGAATTTGAGCAGGAGATCATGAGCGATTTGAAAAAGATTAACGCCAAATACCCGGGTGTAGAGCTGCAGAAAAATTCAAGGGGTTGGGAAGTATTAATTCCTGAAAAGTACAAGGTGGGACATGAAGATCATTTTGCCCAAGTAGCCCAAAAATACTTTCAGTACCTTCGAGAAGGTCGATTGCCAGTATGGGAAGTTCCGAATATGATCGCAAAGTATTATACCACCACTAAAGCCAGGGAAGTGGCATTAGGAATTGACTGATTATTGAGGGGGCATTAGGCCCCCCTTTTTTTTGTAATAGGCCATGGTTAGTAGGATCATGCGGTTATAGCTCTTTAAACCATCGGGCTGTTTATTGGCTTTTAGGTAACTATCATAAAAGATGTTAGTAAATCTTCTGGTAAGACCACTATATTTCTCCCAATAAGCCTTTTCATTTTTTAAATCAGCTAAAAAAGGTTCTGAAATACGGTTCTTCAGCCTTTGAAATTCGATTGTATCTAATCTGCCTGTTTCTATCATGAATTCCTGAGCTGCGAGGTAATAAGCTGAATACCTTAGCATCGCATTACTGGATTCGCTGGCACTAATAAAACCAATAAAATTAGCTTCGTCTTCCGCGCTGTAGCCCATAGCATGGGCTGTTTCATGACAGGCTACGAAAGGCTTAAGATAAATTGGCATATCCGAATTGATCTGAGTTTCACCTGTAAAAGGATTAAAATACCCGGCGGTTCCGAAATAGTTCAGTAGCGAACTTAGGAGAGAATTTTTAATTCTTGGGATCGGATGAACACCTTCATTGTATGGAGGATTAAGGTCCTTTATCGCTTGGGTTGATTCTGTTAAAAGTTCATATTCAGTTTGCAGCCAATTCACCGGATTGATTTTGGAGCGAATGGAATTTGCAGAATCAATTATTGTTTCGGTTATTCTGAAAAGCTCTTCTTTTTTGTATTCTATACCACTGATTTTCAATCTTTCTGCTGCCGGCTGCCTGAAATAATTCAAGCCCCAGAATAAATAGAAAGTAAATACAAGTAGTTCCACCAAGATGATCGTATTGAGGATTAATCGTGCTCCTGTGAGTATTTTTTTTTGAAATAAATTTCTTAAAATCTCAAAAGAAAAGATCAGTAGGATTGTGCTACATACCAAATACAGAATATCACCCAAGCTGAAGGGAATCTTATTGAAAATCAGTTGAAGACCAGCCCGTATCCAGGGGTAAATGCTGGTTGAATAGTACTTTTCGACCAATAATGGTTGGGATCTTTGATGGATTATGAATAGGATTAGAATAAACAGAAAGATACTACTGAATAATTTTAGCTTTGTAAGCTTAACTTGATTTTTCTGAACCATATTATAAATATGCAATAAATATGGAGAAGCCTTGTCTTTGTTCCAAATGGCAAGGCTTGCATCACTTATTAAACATTAACTTTGTATTATTAATAAACACCAATCTGCTCATTAATACATCTTTTTCATGCTTGTTATTAATAATTATATAGAATTTGAATCTTTTTTAGGTCAGGAGCTGGGTATTTCAGCATGGCATAAAATCACTCAGGAACAGATTGGAAAGTTTGCTGATGCAACATTAGACCACCAATGGATACACATTGATGCTGAGCGAGCAGCAACTGAAGGCCCCTTTAAGGCAACAATTGCTCATGGTTATCTCACTTTATCACTAATCCCATTTTTATGGAAGCAGATTGTTCATATCAAAAATCTCAAGATGGAGATCAATTATGGTATTGAGAATCTCAAATTTGGTCAGGCTGTAGTGGTAGACTCGGAGGTGCGGCTACGGGCAAAATTGGTTTCGATTGCCAATCTCAGAGGGGTTACAAAGGCTGTCCTGGGAGTTGAACTTGAAATCAATGGTCAACCTAAAACCGCATTCAAAGCTGAAGTAGTATTTCTTTACCATTTTATTGAATAAGTTCACCCTCTGAGCATCTGATAAGTAAAATATGCCCAAATCCCGCAAAGCTGCTGTCAGTTTTATTTTCATTACTCTTTTATTGGATGTTATCGGGCTTGGATTGATTATCCCTGTTTTTCCTCAGTTAATTGAAAAACTGATCCGAGGAAACATCAGTGAAGCTTCCCAATGGGCAGGTTTGTTAACTTTTGCCTATGCCATTATGCAGTTTCTTTGTGCACCGATTGTTGGTAATCTTAGTGATAAATATGGAAGAAGGCCGGTTTTGCTCTTGTCCTTATTAGGCTTTGGGCTTGATTATATTTTTCTTTCATTGGCACCCACCATCTGGTGGCTTTTTGTTGGAAGGCTAATTGCCGGTATGTTCGGCGCAAGTTTCACAACCGCAACTGCATATATTGCCGATATCAGCACCCCTGAAAACCGATCAAAGAACTTTGGAATGATTGGTGCTGCTTTTGGTCTTGGATTCATAATTGGTCCGGGTTTGGGTGGTCTTTTAGGCGAATTTGGCCCGAGAGTTCCTTTTATGGCAGCCGCACTTCTCACTTTCCTAAATATGATTTATGGATATTTTGTACTTCCTGAGTCACTGGCCAAGGAACATAGGCGACCTTTTGAATGGAAGCGTGCCAGTCCCTTAGGTTCTCTCATACAATTAAAGAAATACAAGGGTGTAGGAGGTTTAATCAGCTCCCTTATTTTTGTCTATATCGCAGCACATGCAGTACAGAGTACCTGGACATTCTTTAACATAGAAAAATTTCAATGGGGCAATACCTTAATGGGCATTTCTTTAACTGTTAGTGGCTTGCTTATTGCTATTGTTCAGGGAGGTTTAATTCGATATATCAATCCAAAACTAGGGGACGAGAAAAGTATTTATGTTGGTCTGGGCTTCTATTCTATGGGTCTATTCCTGTTTTCTTTCGCTACGGAGGGCTGGATGATGTTTGTTTTCTTAATTCCTTATTGTTTGGGGGGTATCGCCGGACCTGCACTACAATCTATCATTTCAGCTAATGTTCCCAAAAATGAACAAGGGGAATTACAAGGAGCATTAACCGGTTTGATTAGCGCAACATCCATTGTCGGACCTTTACTGATGACTAATTTGTTTGCTTGGTTTACAAGGCCTGAAGCAGCGCTAAAATTTGCTGGCGCTCCATTCTTTGCAGGAGCAATATTAATGTTGATTAGTGCCTTAATTGCTGCAAAAAGTATGAAAAAAGATAAATTTTAAATTAACCTGAGTTCGATACATGAAAGATTTAAAAATATCCTTAAAATCGATTTTATGATGCTCCGGATGCGTATGATTTGATTTTGGAAAGCAATACCTGCGTGTTATCGCTTCGTTTAGTCCTTCCCTCCGGAGTATTTCCGGCAAGAAATTTTACTTGATTTCAGATGATCTGTTGCCGGAAGATACCTCCTTCGGCAAGGTTTAGTTTACCCGCTGCTGTTTTTCATTGCAACGGGTAGTCCGGAATTAGAACGCCAAACCCGGGTGGCAGAACTATCTTTTTGCATTTCTGAATGTTATGTGAGTTATTCAACTTTCAGCAAAAAAATAGGGCAGAACACGGGACAGACTGAGAAATATATAATCAGCCTCAGGTAAGAGCTTATTTCGATCTCAGGTTAAATGGTAATATCCGGTAAACCTATGAGCAAAAGTGTCCAAGGGTTCAAAAGTTCAGACCTAATCCTTTTAGTTTTTTTGTGGTGGACTAATCATTACATGTGCCCTGTGCGTTCCTGGGTCCATGAGCCAGGGCATACCCGGTACATCCGGTTTTAGTGGTAATCCTGTACTTGCTGCTGTGGCGTAGGGAGTATAGATGACATATCTCAGATAGCCATCTTTTACTGAACCTGTTTCAGGATTATAGTTTTCAGCCTTTGCGGTATAAACAAATAAGCTTGCGGGCTGTGTTGGCATAGGAAACCATCCGCTTTTTGCCTCATAATCACGGATATCAGTCACTTCTTTAGGAGTTTTACCTTCAGCTTTTAACTCACGCCCTCTCTTCATAAATGGTTCCAGATCCTCATGATAGCAAGCCACACTTAAACCCGGTATTTTTGGATCATCTGCCAAACAGATCATTTCATTGGTGCCTTTTCTGAGTAGAATAAAATCACCTTTTGGAGAATAGCCATACACCGTTGAGGACCCGCGCTTGTCGGCAGGGGCAGCCAGCTTGGCAGTTTGTATTTGTATAGCGGCAGCAGGAATAATGTTTTGTGATTTTGCAGTTAGTCCCAGACTTAAAATA
The DNA here is from genome assembly GCA_016868395.1 of Bacteroidota bacterium. Classification (GTDB taxonomy): domain Bacteria; phylum Bacteroidota; class Bacteroidia; order Sphingobacteriales; family Sphingobacteriaceae; genus Daejeonella. The sequence continues at coordinate 14,323 of VGGW01000029.1, forward strand.
AAAATGGATAATAACGTTCTTTTCATTGCAAAATGATAATGGATTTACTATTAATATTACCTCTTTTTTTCGGAAATAGCAAAATTTTAAGCTATGCAATTCAATTGGTCTGTTTCGAAACCAGTTTTATCTCGTGGTCAGAAACGATAATCAGCCGCTCTTTGTACAAACTTCCAATGGCTTTTTTAAAGGCTTTTTTACTAATTTTTAATCGGTTATAAATATCTTCAGGTGAACTTTTGTCTCCTAGGAGAATGGATCCCTCGTTTTCCTTGAGATCGCTCATCAGGCTATCTTTAAGATCAAGAATATGTTTGAAACCTATAACCTGCAAACTGAGATCGATCTTATTTCCTTCACGAATCTTTTTTATAAATCCACGTCTCTGATCTCCGGGTTTAAGGTCTTCAAAGACTTCATTCCGATAAAGAAGTCCGACGTATTGTTGATTGATTATTGCACTGAATCCCAAGTCACTTTCATCAAAAATTAACAACTTTACTTCATCCCCCTCCTCTAAATCATGTTCATCCTGATTAATAAAATCGGTTAAATAAGACGATGCTGTAATACGATTGGTTTGGTCATCATTAAATAAAAACACAACGTATTTTTGACCAACTTTCATCGGTCGTCTTTGTTCTTTGTTAGGTACGAAAACATCCTTACCTATACCCATATCCATAAAGACCCCATTTTCATTTTCATCTACAACTTCCAGAAAAGCAAATTCATCAACCTGTGCAATCGGAGTTTCGGTGGTAGCCATTAAACGGCCGTCACTATGGATATAAACAAATACATGTAGCGTGTCGCCAATCTCTGCCTCTTTGGGAGCATAAACATAAGGTAGCAGAACTTCCCTCTCACCATCAGTTAGAATAAGACTATTTTCAGTCTTTTTTATAAATCTTAGCTCATTGAATTTACCAATATCTACCATGTCTGGAATTTAAAATTTGTTAAAGATACGGAACTGATACCTATTGAATTCGGATGATGGGCATGAATTGATTTAGTGCATCCCTGATATCGAGTAATTTCTTTGTTATCGTAGAGGTATCTTCAGGTTTTATAAATGCATCGATTATTCTCAAATAATATTTGAAGTTCTGTTCCTGAAGTCAGTTTAAAATTGTTTCAAGAAAATATCTCTGATATAATTAGAATTTTCTATCTCTGATAAGGATTTTCAGAAAAAGCTTATGTCACCGGATCTTGTTTCGGAAGTGTTTTTTTCTGATCCAGGGCATTTCGAATAGTCTGGATTTTTTAATTTCCGCACCTTTACAAATCGGAATTCCTAGTTAAAGCTGGAAGCAATCAAGCGCTGACAAGGGTTTAAACCCTGTCAGTGCTTGGCAAAAATTAAATTTTAATTTACCCCACCTTTACGAATCGGACTTCGTGGAGAGGGCCAGGACATTGGCTGACCTGTTCTTTGGCTAATGGGAAGGATGCTTTTTTCGCGTGATGCCGGCGTCGGATCTTCACTAGCTTTATAAGCCAATATTGCAGTAAGAATTGCATTTTTCTGCACATCATCAAAAACAATCTTATCATAGGTATCGCGGTTAGTATGCCAGGTATAGGTACCATAAGCCCAACTCAAGGAGCTAAGCGAAAACGCAGGAACACCCGCTGCTAAAAATGATGCATAATCTGATCCGCCTCCACCTGGAGTACCCGGGAAAGTGCTTTTAATCTCCGATCTGATTTCATTTGGTACTGCCTGTAACCACTTACTCAAATAATTATAGGCATGTAAAAATCCTTGTCCGGAAAGATCTACAACTCTTCCGGTTCCATTATCTTGATTGAACAGCGCTTGAATATTTCTAACAATTTCCGGATTATCTTCAACGAACGCTCTGGAGCCGTTTAAACCCTGTTCTTCACTTCCCCAGTGTCCAACTAAGATTGTCCTTTTTGGATTAGGGTAAACCTTTTTGAGGATTCTCATCGCTTCAAGCATGGTAATTGTTCCGGTTCCATTATCCGTAGCTCCGGTGCCCCCATCCCATGAGTCGAAATGAGCCGATAGAACAACATACTCTTCCGGTTTTTCGGTTCCTTTGATCTCAGCTATCGTATTGAAAACAGGAACCATTCCCAGTTGCTTTGAATCGGCACGAAGATTAACTTTAGGATTCACACCTGATTCAGTTAAACGGTATAGCATTCCATAATCTTCAAGTGACAGGTCTATGGTTGGAATTTTTGTGCTTTGTGCGCTAAATATTTTATTAACGCCAAAACCTGAAGACCAGTTCGAGGCAAAAATTCCTGCAGCCCCGGCATTTTCGAGGGCAATTGCTAAATTTTTCGGACTTAAGCCGGTTTTTCCAAGTCGGTTTCTCCATGCATTTGTTGCAGCAGTTCGCTCTGCTTTCATTTTTTCCAGAGATTCTTTGGTTGCAAATTCTTCCCAGTTTCTGTCATCCCGGCCGGTAGGTTGTTGCATAGAAATCAACACAAATTTTCCCCTGACATTTGGCAACCAGTTTTGAAAGGCAATAGAGTCGGCAAGGTCAGCCAAAATAATTGTCTCGGCACTAACTGTTTTGCCAATGGTAGAAGCACTCCATGCCAGCTGCATTCCCTCAAGCGATTCAGTACGGGGATGCACCAGGTCGATGTGGGTAATTCCTCTTTCCCAACCTCGCCATTCACCCCATTTTTCATTTCTTGCAGGAATGCCCCAACTTTCATATTTAGCAACAGCCCAGTCATGAGCTTGCTTCATTTGCGGGGTTCCAACTAAACGGGGCCCGATTCCATCAGTTAATTCGTGGGCAAGTTTTTTTAATTGCGAGTTTTCAGTTGCTTCTTTGATAATCTGTTGCACAACCTGATCGTTGTTTTGGGCAAAAACAATGCTGGCTGGAAATAAAAGAATTAAAGCTATAAGCCTGATTGATTTTTTCATGAATTTGAAATTGATTTAAAATTGGTTTTGTATTGCGAATATATTAAAATGAAAGAAGAAAGAAAATTATATAAGCTTGAATATCAGTTTTTTGTCGAACCTGACCGGATTATACTTTACTAAATACTAAGCAACATGGTGACTTTAATTGTTTTATATGACTAGATTAGATCCTCAATCACTAAAATTATTTTTAATTCCTTACGTTAAAATGAAATAAGGGTATTTATATGGTAATCCAAAAGCTAAATTCGGGTAGAAAATTCAAAGATTTTTTTGCGTTTTTTTTGCCTTTGTTACTTGCTTCCGCAGTTGAGGCACAACCGAAATTTGTTGGTAAAGAGGATTTATTTACTAGTCCTAAAAAATATACCGTTTTTTTTAATGATGAACCGCCAAAAATTGATGGCAAATTGGACGATGTAGTATGGCAAGGTATTGAATGGACCGATAACTTTAAGGATATTGAGGCAGATCGTAAACCACTTCCAACCTGGAATACAAGGGCCAAGATGACTTGGGACAAAAATGGATTATACATCGCTGCCGAACTACTTGAGCCTCATGTTTGGGCATCTTTAAAAAATTATGACGACATCGTTTTTTATGATAATGATTTTGAGGTATTTATTGATCCTGATAACGATACGCATCGTTATTTTGAATTTGAAGTAAATGCTTTAAACACGATGTTCGATTTGTTTATGCCTAAACCCTATCGAAATGGCAGCGGAGCGATGATTACCTATAATGCTCCGGGGATGAAATGGGCTGTCGATATCCAGGGTACTTTAAATAATCCATCAGATATAGACAAAGGTTGGACCGTAGAAATTTTTATCCCATTTTGGGCAGTGACTATTGGCAATTCCCCAAAAGTTCCTGCTGATGGTGATTTCTGGAGAATAAATTTTTCCAGAGTGGAGTGGAAAACTGAGATCAGGGACGGTAAGTATGTCAAGTTGAAGGGGGCAGATGGGCGAAATCTTCCGGAAGATAATTGGGTTTGGTCATCCCAAGGCTTAATCAATATGCATTTTCCTGAGCGTTGGGCTTACCTTCATTTCAGCTCAAAAAGATCAGGTGATTCAAAGAATTCTTTCACCATTCCCTACAGCGAGGAACAGAAAAAATACCTTTGGTACGTCTATTACCTGCAGCAGGACTACTATCAGGTAAATAAGACCTATGCCTCTGATCTAGGAAAACTTGGGATTTCTGAAACCATATTTCCAATTTTGGGCAAGAAAAATAGACTTTGGATGGAAGCTGGTACACAGCAGTTCATGGTTTTTATAGGTAATGATGAACAGGTATTTAGTGTAAATAATGAAGGCTTAATTCAAGTGTGGAAATAGCTTACCGGCTTTGTAAATTGACGAAATAGTTCTACTGTTTAACCTAAACCCGACATATTTTTTTAAGACCGCATACCTGCCCATAGGCAGAGGAACTTGGCATTTTGAAGTTTCTGAGCAAAATTTAGCTACAGACAGCCTTAAAGCTGGGCTCCATCTTACCTTCTATCTTTCCTTTAAAGAATAACAAAAGCCAATTTGGTTAGTAGATCTTAATGTTTAGGTAGTTTATGTCAAACGCAATTTATTTAGGACCCCAATGCTATTCTATACTTACTGTTAATCCTTCCTGTTGGAGAATTTTGCGATAAACTTCTACTTCCGTAAAGGATCCTTCCAAGATGATACATTTACCCTCATTATGAACTGTCCAAGCAATTCTTTCAGCTTGTTTTTCTGAATAGTCGAGATATTTTACCAGACAATTAATGACGTGTTCAAATGTATTTGTATCGTCATTCCACAGGATTAGTCGATGATTAACTTTTAAAGCTGCCAGTACCTCTTCAAGTGATAATGTTTCTTCCTGTACTTGTGTTCCCATTGTACAAAAATACAGAATGAATAGGGATTACAGAATGAATATTTTAACTCGAGATCGATATAAAATCTTGCAGGAGCCTGATTATTTTTCTCAGTCTGTTGCTCCCGGCCCCGTGTTCTCCCCATTTTTTTTTGCTGAAAGTTGAATAGCTCACATAACATTTAGAAATGCAAAAAAGATAGGTCTGCCACCCGGGTTTTGGGTTCTATTTCCGGACTGCCCCTTGCAATGAAAAACAGCAGTGGGTAAACTAAACCTTGCCGAAGGAGGTATCTTCCGGAAACGGATCATCTGAAATCAAGTAAAATTTCTTGCCGGAAATACTCCGGAGGAAAGGACTGCACGAAGCGATAACACGCAGGTTTTGCTTTCCAAAAACCAATCATAGCCGTCCGGAGCAGCATGAGTTCCATCAAAAGGATAATTTCTAATATCGAACTCACATTATTTTAATAAGAATCTTATTGAATCAATGCCGTTACCTCAATTTCTACAAGTAAATCAGGATGGATTAGGCGGCTTACCTCTATCAAGGTTGTTGCAGGTTTTATATCTTTGAAAAACTCAGCATGAGCTCTACCTGCTTCTTCCCATTTACTTATATCGGTTACATAAATGCGTGTTCGTACGACATCGCTCATTTGCGCACCTGTTTCATGCAAGGCTTTTTCAATTTTAAGGAAAATATATTTTGTCTGCGCGTAAAGGTCATCCTTACCGATCAGCATATCTCCATCGACTGATGTAGTTCCCGAAATTTCAATGATGTTACCAACTCGTACTGCTCTGCTGTAGCCAACGAGATCTTCCCAAACCGCTCCGGACGAAATATTTCAACGTCTCTGCATATATTTAGAGTGAAATTAACTTCCCTTGGCCGACCGAGTCATCACTTCAAGCATATCCCACATTTCGGGAGTAATTGCTTCAAGTCCGTTGAATTGTCCTGCGCCTTGTAGCCATTCTCCACCATCAATCGTTATGACTTCCCCATTAATATATCCCGAATAGTCTGACATCATAAAAGCGGCCAAATTGGCCAATTCCTGATGATCCCCTACACGTTTGAGTGGTACCCGATTTTTAAAATCGAATTTTTTTGCCATGTCTCCCGGGAGCAATCTATCCCAGGCACCCTTAGTTGGAAAAGGACCGGGTGCGATAGCATTAGTGCGAATACCATATTTTCCCCACTCAGCGGCCAGGGAGCGGGTCATTGCTAAAACACCCCCCTTTGCACAAGCTGAAGGTACCACATATCCAGATCCTGTAAATGCGTAGGTAGTGACAATATTTAAAATCGTTCCTGCTTGTTTTTCTTTTATCCAATGTTTCCCTGTGGCCATGGTACAATTTGCTGTCCCCTTTAGTACTATGTCAATGATTGTAGAAAAGGCATTTGCCGAGAGTCTTTCAGTTGGTGAAATAAAATTCCCGGCGGCATTGTTAAGTAAACCATTTACCTGACCAAAATTTGAGATAGTTTTTCTTAATACTTCTTCTACTTCTTCAGGTCTGCGCACATCACATTGAACAGCAAGAACTCTTGCTTTGAGTTCCTTACCATTGGCGGATGCCTCCTCTTGCATTTCCTTGGCTGTTTTTTCAAGTACATCAATTTTCCGACTTGTAATTACCACATTGGCACCTAATTTCAGGAAATAAGTACTCATGGCTCTGCCTAAACCTGTACCACCACCGGTAACAATA
>VGGW01000030.1 GCA_016868395.1 Bacteroidota bacterium
CTTTGAAAAAATTTCAGGATATATGGAAATCGGTATGACTGAAACTTTTGAGAAAATGGGTATGGGACAGGAGCAGATTGATGAAGCAGTATCCAGGCAAATTGAAGGAATAAAAGATCAGTATGACCCAAGTCCAGCACAGTTCTTTAAAAATCTGCTTACCGCTGTAATAGTACAGTTCATCATGTCTTTGATTTTCGCCGCTATATTTAAGAAGGAAGCCCCGGTCTTTGCCTCAAATGATGAGCATCAAGAAGAATAGAAATTCAAAATAATTTAAGGTGCGGTTTTTCTCAATTTTATTGACCAAATTTGCACGTTTTTAATGGTTAAACAAGCGAGATTCTATGATCTCATTGCTCATACTCACATTTAAAGAATGGACATATCTGTTGTTATTCCCCTATTAAATGAGGCTGAATCTCTGCCTGAGCTTCTAAGTTGGATTAACAGGGTGATGACCAATCAGGGTTTTAGCCACGAAGTGATTTTAGTTGATGATGGAAGTAATGATGGATCTTGGGAGGTAATTGAAAAATTAAAAGGCGAGTTTCCAGAAATTATTGGGATTAAATTTCGTAGAAACTATGGCAAATCTGCGGCGCTTAATGTAGGCTTTGAGGCCTCTCGGGGGAATGTGGTGATTACTATGGATGCTGATCTTCAGGATAGCCCGGATGAAATTCCGGAGCTCTACAGAAGAATTGTTGAAGAGAAATTTGACCTTGTTTCAGGTTGGAAGCAAAAGCGACATGACCCGCTCTCTAAGACCATCCCCACCAAACTATTTAATTTCGTTACCCGTCGCATGTCCGGAATCCATAATTTACATGATTTCAACTGCGGATTGAAAGCCTACCGAAGTGAGGTGGTTAAAAGTATTGAGGTTTATGGCGAAATGCATCGTTATATTCCTGTTATAGCCAAATGGGCTGGGTTTAAAAAAATAGGTGAACAGGTAGTCGAACACCGGGCTCGCAAATACGGCTATACCAAATTTGGTTTTAGTCGGTTCATAAATGGTTTTCTTGACCTCCTTTCTATCTTTTTTGTAGGAAAGTTCGCCAAAAGACCCATGCATTTCTTTGGTACAATGGGTGCTCTGAGTTTTATGGCCGGTACTATGATTGCATTTTGGATTATCATTGAGAAGTTGTATCACATTAGCATGCACATTAAATATTCACGCGAAATAGTTGATCAACCACTTTTTTATATTGCTTTAGTAGCTATAGTGGTTGGTTTTCAACTTTTTCTAACCGGTTTTATTGCAGAACTTGTCTCAAGAAACTCTCCTGAACGTAATTCCTATCAGATTGAAAAGACTGTTTGATTTTTTATTCACTAGACTATAATCAACATGTTTTTTTCAATCATCATTCCACTTTATAACAGACCTCAAGAAATTGATGAATTGTTATTTACCTTAACGAAACAAAGTTATCTTCAGTTTGAGGTTTTGATTATTGAAGACGGATCAAAAATTGATGCAAAGGATATTGTCAATTCATATATTGACCGTCTAAGCATAAGCTATTATTACAAGGAAAATGGAGGGCAGGGCTTTGCCAGAAACTTTGGTTTTGAACACGCTAAAGGCGATTTTTTTATTGTATTTGATTCTGATTGTCTGATACCTCCCAATTACCTGGAAACCGTAAATAATTACCTGTTAGCTCATCCACTGGATGCCTATGGCGGTCCGGATGGGGCTCATCCCTCATTTACACCGATTCAGAAAGCCATTAGTTATTCCATGACTTCTCCGTTTACTACCGGAGGAATCAGGGGAAACAAAAGGCATATTGGAACTTTTCATCCACGTAGTTTCAACATGGGAATTTCTCGAGAAGTTTGGGAAAAGACCGGTGGTTTTATCCTGCCTCGCTTAGGTGAAGATATTGAATTCAGCATTCGTATTCAATCTCTGGGATTTAAAATCGGATTGATTCCTGATGCGGTTGTTTACCATAAACGCAGAACTGATCTTTTTCAATTTTACAAGCAACTTCACTTTTTCGGACGAGCCAGAATTAATATTTTCAAACATTTTCCTCAAGAATTAAAGTGGGTACATTTTTTACCCGCTTTTTTTACTATATTTTTGCTCTTGAGTTTATTTTTAAACGTTTTGAATCACTTATTGGCTGAGTTTTGCAATACTTTTCTTGCCATTTATATTTTGTTAATATTTTTCCATGCATGGAAAGTAAATAATTCATCAAAAGTTGCATTTTTGAGTATTGCAGCTTCATTCGTGCAACTAACAGCTTATGGTCTGGGGTTTATGCAAGATTTTTGGAAAAGAATTATTTTAAGAAAGTAATAAAATATGAATAAATCATTGTCAGTGAAGGTGATATTGGCTGATGCCTGGCAACTTGCCAAGAAGAATATTTGGATTTTAATAGGCTTTACTGCCGTGCAATTTGCATTCATACTATTAGTTACGACTATACTAACAAGTATTTTTGGAGGTGCAAGCGGACAAGGGGTATTACTTCAGAATGTTATACTCAGTCTCTTCGATGCATTTTTTGGAGTCGCTTTTTATCAGGTCTTTATTAAGTTGATTGATGAGGATGCAGATCCTGAATTCCCCGATTTTATTCCTAATCTGGTTAAAGCGGTTAATTTTTTGTTTGTTAAGCTCATCATTGGTTTGGTAATGGTATTTATAATCGGAATAATCAGCTCGATTTATTTTTACAATAAGCAGGATATTGATACCAATAACCCATTTAGCTGGGATCTTTTGCCGATTTTTACACTTATTGCCATTCCATTGGTTTTCCTTACCATCAGACTTTGCTTTGTTGTTTGTTTTATCGTTGATCAGGAGTCTGGAGCCTCAGAATCAATCACCCAGAGTTGGGCAATAACGAAAGGTCATTTTTGGTTTATCAGTCTGCTTTTTTTAGTTATGCTGGGGCTGAATATTCTCGGTGCGATGGCTTTATTTATAGGTTTATTGTTTACTGTCCCATTTTCAAGTCTAATTCAGATTATCGCTTATCGTCATTTGGTTAACATGTATACCGACGAAGAGGAAATTTTGCTGAATGAATCGGAGGATACTAATGGGAATTAAATCCTGGTTGGCCAAGCCACTCGCATCATTTGCGGTTTGGCAGATGAATAAATGGAAGAATGATCCCATTTCAACGCAGGAAAAAATCTTTTTAAAGCTAATATCTAAAGCTAAAGATACCTCCTTTGGAAAGGATCATCACTTTGAGAGCATAAAAACCTACGATGATTTTAAAAAACAGGTTCCTGTTTCAGATTACGAGGAGCTGAAGACATATATAGATCGTGTAGTCCGGGGTGAGGCTGATGTCCTGTGGCCAGGTAAGCCGATTTATCTTGCCAAGACATCTGGAACTACTTCGGGTGTGAAGTACATTCCCATTTCGAAAGAATCAATGCCTGAACACCTAAACGGTGCCAGAAATGCGCTGTTTTCTTACATCCATGAAACAGGGAAATCTCAGTTTTTGGATGGAAAACTGATTTTTCTTCAGGGGAGCCCTATTCTTGAACGTAGAAATGGAATTGATTTAGGACGATTGTCAGGTATTGTTGCAAATCATGTGCCGCCCTATCTTCAAAAAAATCGTTTGCCTTCTTATGAAACGAATTGTATTGAGGATTGGGAAGCAAAAGTTGATGCAATTGTTGAAGAAACAATTTCTGAAGATATGCGTCTGATTTCTGGAATTCCACCTTGGGTTCAAATGTATTTCGACAGGCTTAGCATTAGGGGTGAGGGAAAGAAGATTGGAGATTTATTCAAGAATTTCTCGCTTTTTGTCTACGGTGGGGTTAATTTTGAGCCCTACCGTGCCAGATTGGAAGAAAGTATTGGAAGATCTGTTGATTCGATTGAAACCTATCCCGCATCCGAGGGATTTATCGCTTTTCAAGATTCACAAATAGAAAAAGGACTGCTGCTACTAATTAATTCGGGTATTTTTTACGAATTTATTCCAACGGATGAATATTATTCTGAAAATCCTAGTCGCATTTCACTTGCAGATGTTGAGTTGGATAAAAATTATGCAATCATTTTAAATACGAACGCCGGACTTTGGGCCTATAGCATCGGGGATACCGTTAGGTTTGTTTCTAAAAGTCCATATCGAATTGTAGTTACCGGAAGAATTAAGCATTTCATTTCAGCTTTTGGAGAACACGTCATCGGCGAGGAAGTTGAATATGCACTTTTATCCGTTGCCCGGAGGGAAGGTATTGAAATTACAGAATTTACTGTGGCTCCTCAGGTGAGCCCTATTGATGGTAACTTGCCTTACCACGAATGGTATGTAGAATTTGCCAAGGCCCCGGTTGACCTTGAAAATTTTAGTAATCAAGTTGATCTGGTATTACAGGAGAGAAATACGTATTATTATGATTTAATAGTGGGCAAAGTTTTACGTCCATTAATCATGCATAAACTTGAAAAAGATTCCTTCAGAAGCTATATGAAGTCAAAAGGTAAACTCGGCGGACAAAATAAGGTGCCTCGATTGTCAAATGACAGACATATTGCTGAAGAATTGAATGAATGGATTATCAGTTGATAAAGGGGCTAATAACAAAGTTATAATTTAAATCAATTACGGATTGATAGTATAAATTGTGTGGATATAGATGGGTATAAATTTAGATAATGGTGTTGAATTAAGGAATATTGCCATACTCGGTTCAACAGGAAGTATTGGCACTCAGGCACTCGAGGTAATCAGACAAAATCCTGAGCGCTTCAAGGCCTTTATTCTTACCGCTAATGGTAATGCTTCCCTTTTGATCAAGCAAGCGCTGGAATTTAATCCGAAATATGTAGTAATTGCCCAGGAGTCTAAATTGGAAGAAGTTAGATCGGCATTGAAAAATTCAAATACGGAGGTTTTTTTTGGGACTGATGAGTTATGTTCAATATTAGAGCGACCTGAGATTGCGCTTGTTCTTACAGCGATGGTTGGATTTGCCGGTCTAATTCCCACATTGGCCGCCATCAAAGCGGGCAAAAATATTGCACTTGCCAATAAGGAAACCTTAGTTGTGGCAGGAGAGTTGGTAACCTCCTTGGCAAAACACCATGGGGTTAAGATATTGCCGGTTGATTCTGAACATTCCGCAATTTTTCAGTGCTTAGCAGGAGAAGAACATAATCCTATTGAAAAAATATATTTGACAGCATCAGGCGGTCCATTCAGGGGGAAAGACAGAAAATTTTTGGCTACCATTTCACGTAAGGATGCCCTCAAACATCCTAATTGGGTGATGGGTGAGAAGATTACTATTGTCTCGGCAAGTTTAATGAATAAGGGACTGGAGGTTATTGAAGCCAAATGGTTATTTGATTTAAACCCTTCACAAATTGACGTTATTGTTCATCCTCAATCGATTGTTCATTCCCTGGTTCAGTTTACCGATGGATCAATTAAAGCACAATTAGGCCTTCCCGACATGAAATTGCCTATTCAGTATGCGATGGCTTATCCTAAACGTATGGCAAATGATTTTCCAAGGTTCAATTTCATGGACTTTCCGAATTTAAGTTTCGAGGAGGCTGACAAAAAGACCTTCAGAAATCTTGATATTGCCTTTTTTGCTTTAAATACCGGTGGAAATATGCCTTGTGTAATTAATGCAGCCAATGAAATCGTTGTGGCCGAATTTTTGAAAGAACAAATTACATTTTTGCGCATGAGCGAGATAATTGAGAAATGTATGTCTGAAATCGAATTCATTTCCAAGCCCTCGCTTGAAGATTACATAGAAACGGACAGAATTACAAGAATCTTGGCAAACCAATTTGTAACAAATAGTAAATTTTAAAGTTTAAATATAAAATAAGAGAAAAGGCATGGATGGATTAGTAATGACCGGGCAATTGTTATTGGGCTTATCGATTTTAATCATTTTGCACGAAGCTGGGCACTTTTTTGCTGCAAGAGCATTTGGTATCAGAGTAGAGAAATTTTATCTATTCTTCGATGCATGGGGCTTTAAATTATTGAGTTTTAATTATAAGGGTTGTGAATACGGTATTGGATGGCTACCATTAGGGGGCTACGTTAAAATTTTAGGGATGATTGATGAATCAATGGACACCGACCAGCTTGCCGGTCCGCCACAGCCATGGGAATTTCGGTCCAAACCGGCCTGGCAACGACTTATTGTCATGTTGGGTGGGGTGACAGTGAATATCATACTGGGTATTTTTATTTTCTGGATGCTTACGCTAAAAAATGGTGAAACTTTTATTCCCAATGACAAACTTCCCGATGGAATTGCACCCGGGATTATCGGAAAAGCTATCGGCCTTCAGGTAGGGGATCGTATAATAGCGGTAAATGGCTTACCGGTAAAGCGATTTGAGGAATTAACCAGTTCAAAAGTATTGTTGGGTGATACAGAACTTAGCGTGCTCAGAAAGGGCGAAACTGTTTCGGTACAGGTTCCTGGAGATGTTTTGGAAATGGTTTCTGATTTAGGAATCGGTCAGTTTGTTGAACCGCGTGTTAAGATGTCGGGCGTAGTGCAAATTGCACCTGGCGGGAATGCCCAAAAAGCAGGATTAAAAGTGGGAGACAGTATTTTGGCAGTAAATGCTAAACCGATAACATTCTATGATGAATTTAAATCTGAGATACAAGCTTCTAAAAGAAAGATAGTATCGATTTCGGTTATTCGCGATCAGCAAGCCATTGAAATTCCAACTGCAGTTTCCGAAGATGGCACGATTGGCATCTATGTATCTCAATATTTTAATATTCCTCTCGAGAGTGTAGATTATGGAATATTGGCTGCATTGCCGGTGGGTGCCTCTAAAGCTTGGGGTTCTTTTATGGATAATGCCAAGGGTTTGGGTAAAGTGGCCTCAGGTCAGGTCAAAGCAAATAAAGCATTTACAGGTCCGATAGGTATTGCAACCATGTTTGGAGGTACGGTTGACTGGGTTAAATTCTGGAGTTTGGTGGGTTTATTATCCATGGCCTTAGCATTAATGAATTTATTACCAATTCCGGCATTGGATGGTGGTCATGCGATTTTTTTATTGTTAGAAATGGTGAAAGGTAAACCTCTGGGGGATAAATTTATGGAACGTGTTCAGATGGTAGGTTTCGTGATCCTCATCACCTTGATGGTATTTGTTTTTTGGAATGATATAGTTAAGCACATTATTAATTGATGGTTGATTCTTATTTTATTGACCAGAAAGTTTTGGCTTAAAAATCGCCTTTCGTTTTAAAGTCATCCCAAGGCAGTACGGATCTCATATCTGTTCATCTCTCTATTGAAATAATAGAGAAACCCTTAATATTGATTGAATATTGATAGAAAAAAGCTGTTCTCAACACCTAATTAATTCTAAAATCTTACCATTGAATTATTTTGAACTATACCATCTTCCCTTGAGTTTTCAGCCTGACCGTTCACTCGTCAAGAAAAAATTCTATGAGCTGAGCAAGCGTTATCATCCCGACTTTTATGTCAATGAGAGTGATGAAAAGCAGGCTGAGATTTTGGAACTCTCTACCATGAATAATAAGGCTTATCAGGTTTTATCTGATCCTCTCAAGTGTATTGAGTACGTACTTTCTCTGAATAATATGCTTGCTGATGGAGATAAGTATGTTTTGCCGCAGGATTTCTTAATGGAAATGATGGAAGTGAATGAGGCTTTAATGGAAATGGAATTTGATCATGATGAGCTGAAACTGGCAGATCTTACTGCGCAGATCGATGCAATGGAATTAGCTTTGTTTGATGAATTGAAATCTGCTACTGATGAGTTTAATACCAAATTAGAAAAGGATTCTGAAAGTATATTGTTAAGAATCAAGGACATCTGGTACCGTCAGAAATATCTTCTAAGGATTCGGGAAGGTCTGAACAAATTCAAGGTCTGAACCCTTTAAATTATTAAAATTTTATTTATGTTTGCATCCCGCATGGTTAGCGTGAAAGCGTAAATCGTTAAAACAAAATGCCCAGCTGGCGGCCCCGATAGCTATCGGGGTGGTAGACGCGTCGGTCTCAAACACCGATAGGAAACTGTGCCGGTTCGTCCCGATAGTTATCGGGACCGGCGCCAAGTAAACAAGATTACTCGCAATAAATGTCTTTATCCTCATCACACTTCAGTTAAACTGGTAACAAATAATAATTTCTTTTTTCTGCTCCTAGTTTTTCCGGTAATTACCAAAAACATACCATTTACTACTAACAATCCGATTATCAATAAGTCAGTATTATCTTAGTGCATGGCGATAGTATACATTTTATTTTCTAATCGACTGAATCAGTTTTATATTGGTAGTTGTAAAGACCTTCCTGAGCGAATTACTGAACATATCAAGAAGTTATTTTCAAAAAGCTTCACTGCAAAAACTGACGATTGGGAGTTGTACTTCTCCATTGCAGATTTGGGCTATCAACAGGCCAGGCTTATCGAACTTCACATAAAGAGAATGAAGAGTACAAAATACATCAAGAACTTGATAAAATATCCTGAACTTATCGAGAAGTTAAAAGAAAGATATTCCTAGCGGGGAAGGTCTGAATAAATTCAAGGTCTGAACCCTTTAAATTATTAAAATTTTATTTATGTTTGCATCCCGCATGGTTAGCGTGAAAGCGTAAATCGTTAAAACAAAATGCCCAGCTGGCGGAACTGGTAGACGCGTCGGTCTCAAACACCGATAGGAAACTGTGCCGGTTCGATTCCGGCGCTGGGTACACTCAAAGCTCTCAATTTTTGAGAGCTTTTTTGTTTGGGCTTGCCGCTTTCTCTGATTAATTTGGAACATTAATTCATCTCTAATCGATTCTTCATCCAATTAAATGGATGAAATCTACCTGATTCCGAGGATTGCTTTTATCTTTGCAATAAGGGACCGATCATGCAGGCAGATCTTCCAAAAAATAAAATAATCATACTTTTTGATGGAGTTTGTAACTTTTGCAACAGTTCAGTGCAATTTATTATCAAGCATGATCAAAAGGACAGGTTTCGATTTGTACCAATCCAAAGTAAAATTGGAAAAGAGATTATTCACGATTTAGGAATTGATATAACAAAAATTGATTCCATTATTGTGTATGAACCCGGAAACACTCCCTATTTAAAATCTGCCGCCGCTCTAAAAATTGCAATGGAATTAGGAAGTATTTTTAAAATTGCCGCTCTAACGTCAATTGTTCCTGTGACAATTAGAGATTTTTTTTATGATTTTTTGGCTAGAAACCGTTACAAATGGTTTGGCCAAAAGGCAGATTGCATGATCCCGGGTCCGGAACTTCGATCAAAATTTCTTTAAGATTTCTTAAAAATTGGCTGTTTAATTTAGTAAAAAAGCTAATTCGAATTAGAATATACCCTAATTCAGCTTTTGTTTATTGCGTTGCCCTACGAAATTGAGTAAACGAGGTCTGATATTGCAATATCTGACCTCGTTTTTTTACACCGAATTAGAAGCCTATCCCGGCCGAGAACATCATCCCATTTTTTCGCGGCGTGTATGCATTCAGGATTTTGATCTGTGAATAGGTAATGACCATGTTCATGATTGAATTTAATTTTATACCACTGTAACGCAAGTAAGTTCCAACGGATAAATAACCTGGATTATTGAAAATCCGGTTACGATGCCATACATCTGCAGAGATAAGGAAACTTCTTTTTTGATATTGGAGCTTCATCCTGTTGGTCTAGTTAGCCCGCTTGGTTAATATCAGGTTCTGCATCACCGCATCATTACTGATACTGAAATTCTTGCTAAATTTATAATTTATGCTCAGATTGGTTAAAAAGTCAGTCCCCGGTCCGGCGATTGTACCAATTTGGTTTAATTGGGTACCTGCCTGGGGACTTATAATTATCTTGGAGCCGATGAAATAGCGTTTGTTAAGTACAATTAAAGAGTAATTAATTGCTTCGTTACGATCCACAAGATCGAAGGATTTGAAAAATAAAACACCCCAGTTATGTTTTAAGTTATCATAAACAAACTTTGTGTCAAATGAAGGTTTATTATTTGACGCTACACCCGTGAAATAATACATACTTCCAGTGTTAAACAAGTTAGTTACACTGATTAAACTCGTCTTTTTTTTAACCTTTAGCGAGTCGTTTACAATTTCGGTATCCTGCGCATGCGTACAAAAAAAAAATGGAAAGTAGCGTAAAAAGACTTAGCGCAGATTTAAAATTATTGCTGATCATTTAATAACTTTCAGTAATTCGGATATGGCTAAATATAAAAACAAAATCTTGAGATCATTCATTTTTCCCTGCACTCGGAATCAAAAAATAGAATGCCAAATGTTTTGTTTAATTTAATGAGCTCAAACTTTTAATTGTATTAGCGATAAATGACTATTAAATCCTTGCTGATTTTATTGATTGCCCTTGTAACTCCGGATTGGGTAGGAAAGACTTTCACGCGTTCGATAGCATATTTGCAACTCAAAAATGATGGCTATTACACCGCTGAAGATTTTAAGTCCGTCAAGAAGTTTGACACGCATGTCCATGTGAATACGGATGAGATCACTTTTGTTAAACTGGCTCAGGATGATAATTTTGAGTTTCTGGATATTGTTGATGACCGGCCATTTGGGTTGCCCTGGACTGAGCAGCAGAAAATTGCACTTGGGCATTTACAAAACTTCCCCCGCCAAATGGAGTTTGCAACCACATTTTCGGTAAAAGGTTTTAATGATGAAGGTTGGGCCGAAAATACGATTAAGGAATTAAAACTATCCCTTTCAAAAGGTGCTAAGGCTTTTAAAATCTGGAAAAATATTGGTATGGATCTTCGTGATGATCAAGGAAAATTCGTAAATGATCGATGATCCAAGACTTGCACCAATATTCAAATTCCTTGTTCAAAATGGTATTCCATTAATCGGACATAATGGCGAGCCCAGGGATTGCTGGCTTCCCCTTGATAAAATGACTTTTAGCAAATCCTATTATGGCGCTCATCCGGAATACCACATGTACCTTCATCCCGAATATCCATCTTATAAAGAACACATCAATGCAAGGGATAAGCTCCTTGAAATGTACCCAGATTTGAAATTTGTTGGAGCGCATTTGGGAAGTCTTGAATGGAGTCTTGATGAACTGGCTAAGCGGTTGGACCGTTTTCCGAATATGCGTGTTGATTTGTCCAGAATGTCTAATTTACAACTACATGCCTTTAATGATAGGAAAAAAATACGTGATTTTTTTATTAAGTATCAGGACAGGTTGATATATGGATCTGATAAGGCAATAAATGCAAGTATTGATCCCGCAGAATTATCTAAAGCTATTCACGAAGCATGGCTGCGCGACTGGATTTTCTTCGTTACGGATGCTTCGATCAGCTTGGCGGGATTTGGGAAGTTAAATGGACTAAAATTACCTGTAGGTGTAATTGATAAAATTTATTACAAAAATGCGAAGGACTGGTTGTCGGCCGGAATCCCGAAAATACGTGAAAAAAACCAATTTTATAATGAAAGAAACAGAAATATCCCAGGAGCAAAATAAGGCAACCGGAGCTGCAATAAATCCTGTAATGCCTCAAAAGCGCGTAGCATCTGTCGATGTTTACCGTGGCTTTGTCACGTTATTAATGATGGCCGAAGTACTTTCCCTTCAGGATGTCGCAAAAGCATTACCGGAAAGTACATTTTGGCAAATCATTGGTTTTAATCAGTCTCATGTTCCATGGACCTGGCTTAGCTTACATGATATGATTCAACCTTCCTTTACCTTTCTGGTTGGGGTAGTATTACCCTATTCAATAGCTAGCCGAAAGAACAAAGGAGCGAGTTTTGGAAATATACTTAGACACACGATCAAAAGATCTGTCATTCTTATTTTTCTCGGGATATTTCTTCGTTCTATGCATTCTGAACAAACCTATTGGACCTTTGAGGATACCTTAACCCAGATCGGTTTAGGATACACTTTTCTTGTTTTAATTTCTCTTTATTCTCAGCGTGTTCAACTGGCTATGCTGGTTTTTATTTTATTCGCCTATTGGTTGGCTTTCGCACTCTACCCGCTGCCGGGAGCAGATTTTAATTATGTAGCAGCCGGTGTTACTGCAAACTGGGAGCATAATTTAAGTGGGTTTGCAGCACACTGGAATAAGAATACCAATTTCGCATGGGCATTCGATCAATGGTTCATGAACCTTTTTCCACGGGAGAATCCATTCTTATTTAACGGTGGTGGTTATTCAACCCTCAGTTTTATTCCCACGCTCGGAACTATGATTTTAGGTCTACTTGCAGGAAATATCTTGAACTCTTCAGCCAGCTCCTTAAAAAAACTGAATAAGTTTATTGTTTTTGGAGTTTTACTGATCTTGATTGGCTTGGTTCTTCATTTTGCAGGGATAAACCCGATTGTTAAACGTATTTGGACTCCTGCATGGACTATTTTTAGCGGTGGTATTTGTTTTCTCTTTCTTGCCATGTTTTATGGTTTAATTGACATGAAAAACCGCAAAAAAGGTACCTTTTTCCTGACAGTGATTGGGATTAACTCGATTGCTGCCTATGTCATTGCCGATGGTGGAATGCGGAATGTGATTCATGATTCATTGTTCATTCATCTGGGCAAAAACTTTGATCAGATTCTGGGGCCTGCCTATGCTACCTTGATAAGTGGTGGACTCGTTCTTTTCTTCGAATGGCTGATCCTGTACTGGATGTCCAAGAGAAAATTATTCATAAAAATTTAAACCCTATTATTTGATAATGAAATTACTTTCAAATTCACGCTATGCAGGCTTATTGGCGCTTGCTTTATTCATGCAGAATTGTACTCAACCAAACAAAATATCCTCGGGTGCAGAAAGTGCTGATACCACTTATTATTCGCTGGAGGATTTTCGAAAAGTGGAGAAATATGATACCCATACTCACATTAATGCATACGATACCACTTTTATTCATTTGGCAAAAGAAGATAATTTTAGGCTGCTGGCACTCAATGTCAATCCCTCAAGCTACCCAACTGTTGAATATCAGCAGGATGTCGCTCTGCGGATGGTTAAGGCATACCCTGAACAGGTGGCTTGGGCAACTACCTTTACGGTAGCAGATTGGGGGACTGATAAATGGTTGCCACAAACACTGGCTTATTTAAAGCGCTCATTCGATAATGGAGCGATAGGGGTTAAGGTTTGGAAGAATGTTGGAATGGAGCTCCGCGACAAGGACGGAAAATTTGTGATGATTGATGATCCAAGATTTGATCTGGTAATTGATTACATAGAAAAAAGTGGCAAGACTCTGGTTGGGCATTTGGGTGAACCACGCAATGCTTGGTTACCCCTCGATCAAATGACGGTTTCAGGGGATAAAAGCTATTTTAGTAAGCATCCTGAATATCATATGTTCCTACATCCTGAATATCCTTCATACGAAGACCAGGTCAATGCCAGGGATAAAATGCTTGAAAGGCATCCCAATATCCGCTTTGTTGGGGTTCACCTTGGGAGTCTAGAATGGAGTGTTGATGAACTGGCTAAACGTTTGGATAAGTTTCCGAATATGGCAGTTGATATGGCTGAAAGGATTTGCCATTTGGAATATCAATCGATAAAGGAGAGAGAAAAAGTCAGAGATTTTATGATTAAGTACCAGGATAGACTGATTTATGCCACAGATGATTGGGTTGGACCAGTTTCAGACCCGATTGAACTGAAGAGGGATATTCAGGAAACCAGATTAAGCGACTGGAAGTATTTTGTTACGGATGAAGAGATGAGCGTTCCTTATTTTAAGGAAAAGATTAAAGGCATAAAATTACCCAGGGAGGTTATCGATAAAATCTATCGTAAAAATGCCGAAAAGTGGTTTCCTGGAATTTAATATTTAAAATTACTGACATTATAAATTATTCCTATTTTGAGGCACTGAAAATTTTTATACCTGGTCACAGGTCTTACAAGTATAATTAATACCGCAGCAGCGGACGGGAGAAAAAATAATAGCTAGAAAATGAAAAATAACCGTAGAGATTTTTTGAAAATCAGCAGCCTGGCAGGTCTTAGTCTTGCCGGAGGTAATGTCATGAAGGGTTTTGCCTCTGAAACAGACCAATCAAGTCCATTGAATTCAATGAATGGACATTCCACTGTACAAACCTTTAATATGAGTGGTTATGCAGCTCCTAAAATTCCGATAGTTCGGGTTGGGTTTATCGGACTCGGACAGCGGGGGCCAAGTCACCTGAATGCAATTTCCAAAATTGAGGGTACAGAGATCAAGGCTTTATGCGATTTACGGCCGGCAAGTGTTGAGAAAGCTAAGAAGGTGATTGATGGTACCAGTCATAATCCAACGCTCTATTCAGGCGGCCCTGATGAATGGAAGAAATTATGTGATCGAAAAGATATCGACCTCGTTTATATTGCAACCCCATGGCATTTGCATGTCCCAATGGCAGTTTATGCAATGAATCAGGGTAAACATGTGACTATTGAAGTTCCTGCGGCAGTCTCAATGCAGGAGTGCTGGCAATTGGTAGAAACCTCTGAGCGTACCCGTAAACATTGTATGATGCTTGAAAACTGCTGTTATGACTTTTTTGAACTCTTGACCTTACATATGTCAAGGCAAGGTTATTTTGGAGAACTTTTACATACCGAAGGAGCATACATTCATAATCTGATTGATCTTAATTTTAGTGATAAGGGGTATCAAGATATGTGGCGTTTAAGAGAGAATGCAACCAGAAAGGGTAGTCTTTACCCAACTCATGGACTCGGTCCGGTTTGTCAGGCTCTGAATATTAACCGGGGTGACCGGATGGATTATCTGGTATCTGTCTCTACAAATGATTTCCAGATGGGAGCCAGGGCAAAAGAACTGGCAGCAAAAAATGATCTTTATAAGGAGTTTGCCAATAAAGACTTTAATGGAAATATGAATACGACTACTATTCGTACTGTTCTGGGGAAGACAATAATGATCCAGCATGATGTAACCTCACCACGTCCATATTCCAGGATACATTTACTGAGTGGTACAAAGGGAACAGCGTTGAAATATCCAACACCGAGTATATCAAATAGTCATGAAGGATGGGTTAAAGAGGCAGAGTTTAAGGCACTTGAGGAAAAATATACACCAAATATTGTTAAAAAAGTTGGTGAATTGGCTAAAAAAGTTGGTGGACATGGTGGAATGGACTTTTTGATGAATTGGCGCTTAATTGATTGTTTAAGGAATGGTTTACCCCTTGATCAGGATGTTTATGATGCAGCAGCCTGGAGTGCAGTTTGGCCATTGAGTGAGTGGTCTGTAAACAATCGTTCAAATTCAGTTGATGTGCCTGACTTTACCCGTGGTTCATGGAAAAAGAATGAACCACATGATATTGATTTGAAAAGGGGTGGGGATACTAAAGTGAAAATATAGTGTTCAGCTTAACACATTCTTTTTTAGGATGAGAAAATTAATTTAAATGAATCCGGATGATCGCAATCATCCGGATTTTTTTTAGCCTGAAGAGGGGCAAGTTTAAAAGAAGTATAAAGTTAATTAATGGTTCTTTAATCGTCAGAAATGCCTCTTTTAAATATGTTTTTCCTATCCTAAAACCCTAACTCTGTACCTTCTAAATGATGGAGCATCCAGCTAAGGTTAGTTTGAGCTGTTTTAAGAATCATTGCTGGCTCTACCGGGCCATGTGGTTGTCTTGGCAGAACCAGGAAACGAACCGGAACTCCTCGGCGTTTTAAGGCATTATAATACATTAAGCCCTGACTGAAAGGAACCCTGATATCGGCCTCTCCATGCTGTAAAAGCACCGGGGTTTTTACATTTTGCACGAATCGCAAAGGGGAATTTTTTTCGTAGATTTCCCAATCCTCATAGGGTTGTTTTTCCATGTAAGAAGGAAGAAAACTTGGAATATCATCCGTTAGATCCTGGGTAATCAGATCAACTACAGGAGCCCCAATACTTGCAACTTTAAATCGGTCTGTATGCCCTATGACCCAACTGCTCATTAACCCACCATAACTCCAGCCCATGACACCTAGTTTTTCGGGATCCGCCCAGCCTTTTGAAATTGCCAAATCAACGCCGGCCATCAGATCCTTATAATCCGCACCACCCCAGTCGCGATGATTGGCTAGCCTGAATTTTAAACCATATCCATTTGATCCCCTTGGGTTTGGCCTGAGGATAAAAATATCATTTTCTGCGATGCCTGCAAGAGGGTAAATACCAGAATTTCCTATAAAACTTTCATTGAATACCCCTGCAGGTCCACCATGAATATTGAGAATAAAGGGATATTTTTTCCCACTTTGATAGTTGATGGGATAAGTTAACAGTCCCTCAATTTCCATTCCATCAAAACTTTTCCATTTGATTAGCTCAGTTTTCGGAATTGGTAGTCCGGCAATTTCGGGATTAATACTACTTACCTTTATCGGCGAGAAGCTAGTAGAACTACTGACATATCCATCCTGTGGAAGAGATGTGTTTTGAAATGAAAAAGTGAAATGCGTTCCATTACTATTTAATTCAATTCCGTTTAATACGCCCGTCATCCCTTTATTCCATTCAATAGCTTGTTTTCCGTCGCTGCTCAACCGAAATATTCTACTTCCGGTATGAAAGGGTTCACTGGTAAAAACCGATTTTCCATCGGTACTCCAGCCAATCAGTTCAGCAGGCCCATTCGGAGTATCAGCCAGCGTTTGTATTTTACCGTCCTTTAAGGAATAAGTTTTTACAGAACTTGTACCGCCCCAAATTCCCTTCTCATCTAAATTATAATAGGCTATATATTTACCATCCGGACTGAATAGTGGCTGATTTTCACCAACCGGGGTATTGGCAATTTCCTTAAGCTCTCCGGTATTGACATGAATCATTGAAATATCACAGAAAACATTGTCCTCCACACCGGCTGAGGCGGCATGAGCATAAGTAATCCATTGATCATCAGGACTCCAGCTGAATGAATTAATGTGTCTGTTAACTTTACTCAATGGCGTAATTTCAGGCATACCATCCTGATCTTTTTTATTGAAATGAAGTAAATAAAGCCTGCCCAGCTTGAAACTTTCATTCATGAAATACCAATCTTTAGCTGATTTGCTACTTTCCTCATCTTTTTTGGTCTGGGGATCACTGCTTATCAAGGCAATCTGATCACCTTTTGTATTCCATTTATAGTCAATTATACCGGTTTTTAGGTCGGTTAATCTTTCAGCTTTGCCTTTACCTATGGTTAACAGGTATAGATTGTTCTTGCCGTTTCGGTTACTGATAAATGCAATCTTTTTTCCATCAGGGCTCCACTTCGGGTTTATGTTGCTTTTTTCACCGCGGGTAAGTTGAATTGTATTTTTTTGGTTGACATCTGCCAGGAATAGCTGATTAATAAATTCATGTTTGCCTTCTATAATTTTCAGCTCCTTTACAGCATAAATCACCTCTTTGCCATCCGGGGATGCCCTAATTGCACTGATAGTCTTGTGTTTAATAGTTTGATCAGGAGACCAGTGCTTACTGATTTGAGCCTCAAGCTTGTTTTGCCCAAAGATTAACAAACTGATTAGGAAAATGTTTTTCATGAAAATAATTAAATGTGAAGAACTGTTGAATATGCTATTACTAAGTTAAACTATTGTGATCAATTCGCCTCATGTTAATCAATTTCTTGATCAATTTATTTTATATTAATGTCGAATACACTCCGAGGCTAAAAGATATTATTCAAAATGTCTTTTCTTTATGGTCAGAAAATTTTGTGTTGAACTAAAACCTCATTGATTGACCTCAATTTTCGGATAATACCATTAACCAATCAGGATTCAATCACCGCTTACCGGTCAAATATTTATCATTTATTAGACCATAATTAAAAAACCAAAACTTGACTGGCTCAAGGCTTTTAGTGATGAACAGCTATCGTCCAAATCAAGACTCAAAGAAGCATAAGATAAAATTCTGAAAAAGGCTATTCCGACGTAAATCCAATCTTGCAATTGCAAAACTGGCCGGGAATTATAAAAATAAGGTTTATGAGGATTTAAAATTGTGGCTTTTCTAGTTGATGATTTGCTTTCGATTTTGAATATCTATTGAAAAAACTCTAAAATCCTAAATGCAATCAGATTAAAAATGAAACGGTTTCTGAATTATACCCAGATGGATTATATGAGTAAAATCAAAAAAAATTACTTACTGTAATCATTCTGCAGTTTTTGGGTATCAGTTAAAATTGCTGTGTGAAAGAAATTAATATGAAGCACACCAATAATTTGCACAGCGATGCATTAAGAAGTTTGGATTTTTACAAACAAGATATCACGATACTTAGAAGTCGTCTAGAGGAGACTGCAGCTAATAATACCGGACATGAAGTAGCCATGAAGGTGGAGTATTTTCAAAACCAGTTTCTCATACAGCAAAATAATATCGATGAATTAAAACATAAGATTCATGAAAATTTGAGTAATATTCAAAATCAGTTAAAAGAACCTTCTGGGTTTATATCTCAGTCTAGTGCTGCAGAAGATGTGGAATTATATGATCAATATTTAATTGAAGAAAAGATTGTTAATGAGATAAGGCAGGAGTAAGTATAATTAGATGACATCACAACTATCTACCGAGACAATAGAGACATTTGGAGACACTGAGTGACTTTTTCCCGGTTGGACTTTTTTCGGTAGACTTGGACCGCTGTTCAATTTCGGTACTTTCAGTTTCGGGGGACAACAATTCAGGCTTTAAGGATTTAATAAACTGAATGACAGACAACTCAGCATGATAGCAACCTGGCGCTTGACAATAGTAAAGAAAATTTTTAGATTCATCTGGTAACAAAAAATATGAACAGCATGAAAACCGACACAGTCAAAGAAATTGCGGAGCGACTGGATTGCGGTTTCCGTGCATTTATTCACAAGAAAACAGGACAACTACTTTTCGTGCCTGACGAAAATAACTTGACCGATATTGAACTTAACCCTTGGAAGGAAGAACTTGAACAATTAGAAAACAGCTTCACTGATTACTACGAAGTTGAAAAGTGGACTTCAAGTGAGGTATTTGAAATAATGAGTGACTTTGCCGAACAACTAACAGACAATAAACTACAAAGCCAACTGTTTGACGCTTTAAGTAGAAGTAAACCTTTTAGAGAGTTTAAGTTCCTTATTGACAACTCTGGCTGCTTTAGACAACAATTGTTTGACTTTAAAAATAAAAACCTACAAGACTTTGTATTAAGACAGTTAAAGCGACTATAATTAACAGACGGATGATAAGAATGGCAGAACGCCAAATGATCGCATTCAAGAATTATTTTTTTAATCATAATTTACTTGAACATTTTTGACTTTAATAAAATAGTGGGATGGTGAAATAAATAATGTAAGATCAGTTTCTTGCCTCTTTTTGAGAAATTCAGCCAAAATATTTGCAGTGCTGGAAAAAAATACAAAAATGACTTGTCTTTTTCTGTAATTAAATTAGATTTATTTAACCTAAAAAAATAAAACAATGGACAAATTTACAAAAATGAAAAATTTACTCGCTTCAGTTGAAGTTGATGCAAACAAATTTTACAATTCAGGTAACAGTGCAGCAGGAACAAGAGTTCGTAAAGGAATGCAGGATTTAAAAAACCTTGCCCAAGAGATCAGAAATGAAGTTACTGCGAAAAAAAATAGTGCAAAATAATTTTTCTGACTATTTTAATAACAGAAAAGCCTTTTGATGTTAATCAAAAGGCTTTTTTTATTATGAAACTTTTTTCTTTTTTAGATCGAACCGAATGGGTCGTTTTTCCCTTCCCTCATGTATTTTTTTCCAACAATACATTAATGGCCTTACTCAAATAACTCATTAAGTCTCCATTATTATTTAAAAATTTATGATTGCCGGAGATAAAAACATGGAGTTCCATAATCAATAACTGAATCAATTCTCTGTTTGCAGTTGCCAAAATATCCTCACTAATGTAGAGGACATTATTTCTAGTGATTGGATCAATGGCCAGTCGGCCCAAAAACTTAAGATATATTTTGATAAAGTCAATTTTATTGAATTTATTTCGGGCCTTCAAGCGCTGTTTGAAAAAAAGAAGATCATTTATATCACCTTCATTTTGGAATATTTCGGCAATGGCAATATCTAAATTTCCACTGGATGATTCAGTTTTGAATTTCGCCATTTGATAAGCTTTTTCTTTGTCCAGCTTATATAAGCCTCTTAATGCCGCAGAGGATTCTTTGGAGCCTTTTAACAACGCTTTTGAGAAAAATAGGTCATAAAAATTATGATCGCATTGTTCCGAAAGCCTTTCTAAGGCCAAGGCCCTAAGCTGGAACTTCTCATCGTTTTGGGCAATATATGCCAAAATATCTTTTATTTGAGGCGTAATTATTTCTGAAAAATCATCATGCTTTAAAACGTAAACTTTTACTTGAGAGCAAGAATCATTGAGTGCATCAAAAAAAATTTTGCCGGGAAATTGATATTTGCCGCTAACACTGACAATGTACTTGATTGCTTCGAGTCTTTCCTGATAATTTTCTGAAGTATAAAACTGCTTAACAAACTTGTCAGTTAAAACTTGTCCTTCGTTGGTTAACATCCTGAGGAAGCCCCTAGTGTATCTACTGCTGTATCGTTCCACTCCGATTGTACTTTCACTTTTTCTCATGATTATCACTGGATGTTGAATTCAAATTTAGGAAGAAGCGCTTACAGATTAACTCAAATTTATCTATCATTAACCCATGAATGTTACATCTTTTGGCACTTTTTACAATAAAATGATCTTGTTTGTTGTAGAAGGCTTT
>VGGW01000031.1 GCA_016868395.1 Bacteroidota bacterium
GTTTCCAAGAGTTCTTTTCGAGGTTTATGTTATAAACTGGGAACTCTTTCAGGAATTATGGATTCCGATACTCATCATTTCTACAGCCGGTTTCAGCTCCGCATTTTTGATTCATTCTTTTAGAAAAGTTAAACCGGGTGTGGATGAAATTGTGTTGAAAAATCCGCTTGATCTGGTACTGCAGTTAAATTCGCTTTACTGTATGCCGCGATTCAATGGTTGGTAAAATATGCCGGTGAAAATTTTGGCGATAACGGAACTTATATTACAGGAGCAATTTCCGGGATAACTGATGCGGATGCGATTACCCTTTCTATGGCTAAAATGGCCAAATTTGGAGGTGATTATGGTATCGCGGTCAACACCATTTTGATTGCTGTTCTTTCAAATACGTTTGTCAAATTCATGATTGTTCTGTTTTTAGGAGGTATAGAACTGCGTAAAACCGTATTTTTTGGTTTTCTTTCAATATTTCTTGCCGGACTGGTCTATTTTTTTCTTTATTCAGATTTCTGAGCAAAGGATTATTCATATCCTTTATTTTACAGGCTTGAGGCGGATTAAATCAATATAATTACTATTTTGATCAGGTTATTTAAATTAAACCGAACATGAAAAAGATATTATTAATTTCCGCATTGGTAATGAGTATTGCCTGCATCAGCAAGGCACAAACTACCCCGGCACCAATGACGCTTTCTACCAATGCCTTTGCCGACGGAACCATTATACCGGTAAAATTCAGTCAGGCGGCACCCGGAGCAGCTCCCGGTGAAGGAACATCTCCCGCCTTGAGCTGGACTAATGTGCCTGCAGGTACCAAGAGTTTATTACTGCATATGCATGATTTGGATTTCGTTAGCAACAAAACTACTGATGATCAGGTGCATTGGTTGGTATGGAATATTCCTGCAAATTCCACCGGTTTTCCTGAGGGACTGCCAAGAGGTGAAAGATTACCGGATGGCAGTTATCAAATTAGCGTGACAGGTCCGGTTTACCGCGGTCCGGGCGCTGCAGCAAACGGTCCACTGCACCATTACATGTTCGAGATCATTGCTTTAGACATTACACTCGATTTTCCTGCTGTTAATAATGACCCCTTCGAAACCAGAGCTAAAGTAATGCAGACCATTCAGGGGCATATTCTTGGAAAGGCGGTGATGGGGGGCCTATTCAAAAGACCTCAATAATGATTTCGGTCTCTTGATCTAAATCAAGGTTCTATTTTAACATAAATCAATAGCATCTGTGTATTCAGATGCTATTTTTGTATAGTTTAAAGTATAAATGAATGTCAGACCTGAGCAAATTCAATAGATTTACCAGTGAACTTAAAGAGAATGGTTATCTGATGCCAGTATTTTTTATTGGCCATGGTTCACCAATGAATGGAATCGAGGATAATGAATTTTCACGGCGATGGAAAGAACTGGCTCATGAAATTGCACAACCTAAGGCTGTACTGGTTATTTCAGCACATTGGCTTAGTAAGGGAACAAAAGTTACGGCGATGGAATTCCCTCCGACAATTCATGACTTCGGAGGATTTCCCCAAGCCCTGTTTGATGTACAATATCCCGCTCTCGGAAGCAGGCAGGTCGCGAGTGAAACTATTTCCTTGTTACATAAAGTACATGCAGAGGCAGATCATGATTGGGGCCTAGACCATGGTGCATGGACCGTAGTCAGGCATATGTACCCTAATGCAAATATCCCGGTCTTACAACTGAGTATCGATTATTCCAAAGGACCGCAATACCATTATGATCTCGCAAAGGATCTGTATGCACTGAGAAAAAAAGGAGTGCTAATCCTTGGTAGTGGTAATATGGTTCATAATTTAAGGATGGTAGCTTGGGATCGCCTGAATGAACCGGATTATGGCTTCGATTGGGCTTACGAACTCAATGAAAAGTTTAAAAAACTGATTGCAGATGGAAATCATCAGGCTTTGATTAATTTCAATACGATTAGCCCAGATATAAAATTGGCTATCCCGACTTCGGAACATTACCTGCCCTTATTATATAATTTAGGACTTCAGCGAGCGAATGAAACCGTTTCATTTTTTAATCATAGGGCAGTAGGGGGTTCTTTGACAATGACTTCCCTCAGGATCGGTTAAACCTCGATAATTTCATTAATTAATCTAAGCTCGATATCAGGAAGATTAATAAATATCCTTTTTATAGATTTCATGATGCTCCGGAAAGATGTACTATCGATTTCACGTTAATCAGTAGTCTATATGAAGAATCATTCAGCTCCCCACAATAATTACATGATTATTTTTGATGGCATTTTCTATGGGTTAGGACACCTCACATTAGCATCGATTCATCATTTTAGGCGTATTGCAAAATTGCCATAATATGCCCTCTAAAATCTAGCTAAATCGTTTCGCAAATCCTAAATCCAGGCATAAACAATTTCTGCTTTGATTGTCTGAATATTTAATTTCAATTACATTTTCAATTTCTCTAAAATTAAGCACTCGAATTAGTATTATTGTAAAGCGATCCTTATGCCATTCCGGGCCACATGCTGAAAATAATAATTTTCAGACTAAGGGAATTATACAAGCAAGGGGACTTAATAACCAGGATTATATGGCTAAGAATAAATACTTCTTTCCTTTCATAATGGTAACCTCACTGTTCTTTATGTGGGGTTTCGTTCACAACCTCGATCCGATTTTAATTCCACATTTAAAGAAGTCCTTCAGCCTGAACATTTTACAGTCTTCACTGGTTGATTCCGCAGTTTTTATTGCTTACTTGTTAGTTGCTATTCCTGCAGGCATCCTGATGAAAAAATATGGTTATAAGTCCGGTATATTATCCGGATTAGTCTTGTTTGCCATCGGTTCTTTTTTGTTTATACCTGCAGCAAACACACAAGAGTACCTATTTTTTCTGGGAGCACTTTTTATTATATCCTGTGGATTAACCATTCTTGAAACCGCAGCTAATCCATACGTTTCTTTGTTGGGAAATCTAGAGACGGCGACCAGGCGGCTAAATTTTGCCCAGTCTTTTAATGGACTAGCTGCTACGCTGGCTCCTATTTTGGGGGCAAGGTTTATCCTAACAGAAGGCTATAGCGATGAGCAGTTGAACGCTATGTCCGAAAGTGCCAGGCAAGTTGCTCTTGCTTCCGAGGCCTCAACCGTTAAAGTTCCCTATTTTATTCTTGGAAGTTTAATTCTTGTTATAGCTGCTGTATTTTATTTTTTACGACTTCCCGAGGTAGAAGATAAGGATGAGAGCAATAGTATTAATGTATTCAGGGCCTTGCGTCACCGTCATCTTTCCTGGGCAGTTGTGGCTCAGTTTTTCTATGTAGGCGCTCAGGTTTGTGTTTTTAGTTTTTTTATTTTGTATGCAGTTGAGGTAGCCGATATTGATCCGGTTCTTGCCGCCGATTACCTGGGTTGGGGTTGTGGATTAGCATTTATGATTGGTCGGTTTTTCGGGGTGTTTTTGATGAGATTTATTGCTTCCGAGCGATTGCTTGCCATGTATTCAGCGATTTGCATATTGCTTTGCTTGGTAGCGACCTTTAGTCAAGGCTTTATTGCTATTTATGCGGTTATTGGAATTACATTCTTCATGTCTATTATGTTTCCTACCATTTTTTCATTAGGAATCAAGGGATTAGGTAGCGATACCCAATATGGGAGCAGTTTGATTGTGATGGCTATTTTCGGCGGAGCTGTTCTTCCTTTGCTTTTCGGATATATTTCAGACCTGAGTGGCAAAGTTCAGTATGGACAGATTGTTAGTTTACTTTGCTTCATTGTAATCTTAGCCTTTGCAGTCAGTGGATATAAAATAATTAAACCTCAAACTAAATAAGATGCCCAGATATTGTCTTGCTGTCGATTTGAAAGACGATCCGAAACTGATAAGGGAGTATGAAATTTGGCATCAGGAAGTTTGGCCTGAAATCATTCAAAGTATACGAGCTTCCGGTATCGAGGATATGTCCATCTATCGGTTTTCAAATCGATTGTTTATGATTATGGAAGTAAGTGATGAGTTTAGCTTTGAAAACAAGGCAGCAGCAGACCTAATCAATCCCAAAGTACAAGAATGGGAGAATTTGATGTGGAAATTCCAGCAGGCAATTCCGGGGACAAGGCCGGGTGAGAAATGGGTCTTGATGGAAAAAATATTTCAAATATAATTACTAATGGATACCAATTTCGAAGAGAAAAAAAAGCATCGCTTTCTGCAAATACATGCACTTGATAATGTGCTGGTAGCCCTTCAGGATCTGGCAAAAGGCGAACAAATAGTTTTTGAGGGAAAAACCATTGTGCTTATTACAGCCGTTGAATCGAAGCATAAATTTGCTATTGCGTCTTTTAAAAAGGGCGACCGGATCATCATGTATGGAGTTCTGGTTGGTATTGTCAATCAGAGTATTGATGAGGGGGAGGCGATTACCGTAAAAAATGTGGATCATGCATCCGGCGATTATGTTTTAGGTGAGCGTAAACTAAACTGGGAACAGCCCGATACTTCTGATTTTGCCGGTAAAACATTTAATGGATTTCATCGTGCTGATGGTTCCGTGGGAACCCGTAATTTCTGGCTGGTTATTCCATTGGTTTTTTGTGAAAACCGAAACGTGAATGTACTAAAGGAAGCATTGGATGAAAAGCTGGGTTATAAGAAGATTAAAAGTTATGAGAATGAGGTCGAAAGTTTAATTTCCCTTTACAAAACAGGAAAATCGACTCAGGAAATTTTGAATGCGGATTTAAAGACTACGCCAAATGATTCAAAAAGTACCCGATTATTCCCGAATGTTGATGGGGTAAAATTCATCACACACCATATGGGATGCGGGGGTATTAAGCTGGATGCGGATAGTTTATGCGGACTTATTGCCGGTTACATCACGCATCCAAATGTTGCCGGTGCTACCATCCTAAGTCTGGGCTGCCAACATTCTGAGGTTAGTACCCTACAAGATGAAATAAAGAAGCGTGATCCTCAGTTTAATAAGCCATTGGCCATTCTTGAACAGCAGTTTCTTGGAACGGAAACTAACTTGATGCAAGAGGCTTTAAAAAGGACCTTCGCAGGTTTGATTGAAGCAAATAAAATTGAGCGTAAACCTGCCTCTATCTCGAAACTCTGTATAGGTTTAGAATGTGGGGGCTCTGATGGATTTTCAGGAATTTCTGCTAATCCGGCTTTGGGTTATGTTTCTGATATTTTGGTTTCACTGGGTGGGTCCGTGGTGCTTTCTGAATTCCCGGAGCTTTGTGGTGTGGAGCAGGAATTAAGTGATCGTTGTGTTGACGAAGAAACAGCGACCCGATTTATGAATTTAATGAGTACCTACAATGCCAGGGCTGTCGCCGACGGTTCAGGTTTTTATGCCAATCCATCGCCAGGAAATATCCGCACGGATTAATTACTGATGCCATGAAATCGGCAGGAGCTGCGAAGAAAGGAGGCACTTCACCGGTAACTGCCGTACTGGATTATCCCGAAAAGGTTAGGAAAATGGGTTTAAATCTCCTGTGTACTCCGGGAAGTGATGTCGAAAGTACAACTGCAGAGGTAGCTGCCGGCGCTAATATTGTGCTTTTTACAACGGGCTTGGGTACTCCAACAGGGAATCCGGTTACACCGGTCATCAAACTGAGCACCAATACAAAAACATTTTTGAAAATGCCTGATATTATCGATATTAATTGCGGAAGTATCATTGATGGTTCAGAAACCATCAAAGAGAACGCACATCGTATTTTAAACTATATAATCCGGGTTGCCAGTGGTGAAGAGCAACCTAAAGCCATGCAATTAGGTCAGGATGATTTTATCCCATGGAAACGTGGTGTTTCATTGTAATTTATCAAATTTTTTAATAATATGTTCAGCTTAAAAGGAAAAACAGCAGTTATTACAGGTGGGGGAAGCGGTATCGGAAAAGGTATTGCCAAGGTGTTTGCAGCCCAGGGGGCAAACGTGAAAATTGTGGAATTAAATGAAGATGCCGGTCTTGCAGTAGGTCAAGAGATTACAAATAGCGGTGGATCAGCCTCTGCCCATGGATGTGATGTATCAAAGCAGGCGGATGTACTAGCCTTGTTCAATAGTATTGGCCAAATCGATATCTTGGTCAATAACGCCGGGATTGCGCACGTGGGCAGGGCCGATACGACTTCTGAAGCCGACATGGACAGGATCTACAATGTCAATGTAAAGGGGGCCTATAATTGTCTTTATGCCGCAATCCCATTGATGAAGAAAAGCGGGGGAGGTGCTATTCTGAACCTTGCCTCTATTGTCGCCATCGTTGGCGTAGCCGATCGTTTTGCCTATTCCATGAGTAAGGGAGCGGTTTATGCCATGACCCTTTCAGTAGCTAAAGATTACCTTGCAGATAATATCCGTTGCAACAGTATCTCGCCGGCGCGGGTTCATACCCCATTTGTGGATGGATTTATTGCTAAAAACTATCCGGGTCAGGAAAAGGAAATGTTTGAGAAACTTTCCAAAACGCAACCGGTTGGAAGAATGGCGACTCCGGAAGATATCGCCGCAATCGCATTGTACTTATGTTCGGATGAAGCCAGTTTTGTAACCGGAAATGATTATCCGATTGACGGTGGATTCATTAAACTGAATAGCTAATTTTTAATATTCAATAATGCCTGAGGGCTTTTTTATTTATTCGGATGCTTCATTTTTTCATGTTAAAGAATGGCATCCAACCAAAATTCAATACTAAAATGAAATTAATTAGATGGGGGAAACCCGGAAAAGAAAAAACAGGAGTCATTATTAATGATGTTAAGTACGACACCTCTGCATTTGGTGAAGATTACAATGAGGCATTTTTCGAAAACGACGGACTTAATCGTCTGGCGGCTTTTTTGAAGGCCAATCAGGGGAAGTTGAATGAAATTGGGGATAGTGAACGTTTAGGTTCGCCGGTAGCGCGCCCTTCCAAGATTCTTTGTATCGGATTGAACTATGCCAAACATGCAGCTGAAGCAGGTATGGCTATCCCAAGTGAGCCTATTCTTTTCATGAAGTCAACTACTTCCCTTTCCGGCCCCTATGATGATATCATCATTCCAAAGGATTCAGTCAAATCTGATTGGGAAGTTGAGTTGGCATTTGTCATGGGTAAGAAGGCAAGCTATGTATCCGAAGATGAGGCGTTGGATTATGTGGCAGGCTATGTCTTGCATAACGATGTTTCAGAGCGTGAATGGCAACTGGAGCGTGGTGGTACCTGGGACAAAGGAAAGGGTTGTGATACTTTTGCACCTCTTGGGCCATTTTTAGCCACCTCGGATGAGATTGAAGATCCACATAAACTCAGATTATGGTTAAAGTTGAATGGTCAAATTTTGCAGGACAGCAATACCGATGATTTGATTTTTAATGTTCCATTTTTGATTTCATATGTGAGTAAGTTCATGACCTTATTACCCGGTGATGTCGTTTCAACAGGAACTCCTGCAGGTGTTGGTATGGGCTTTAAACCACCAATTTTCTTAAAAGATGGGGATGTAATTGAGCTGGGAATCGATGGTTTGGGCGAATCAAGACAGCTTGCAAAGGCCTATGCTAAAGATTGATTCACATCAGCACTTTTGGAAGTATGATCCTGCAAGGGATACCTGGATTACTGAGGAAATGGAAGTCATACGACATGACTTCTTTCCTCATGATCTTAAACCATTGCTGGAAGCAAATGGTGTACACGGCTGCATTGCAGTGCAGGCTGATCAATCGGAGGAAGAAACCGATTTTTTGCTTCGGCTGGCACAAGAAAATGACTTCATAAAGGGTGTTGTTGGCTGGGTTGACCTCTGTTCTCCAACTATCCATGAACGCCTTGAATATTATTCCCAGTTTTCGAAGCTTAAAGGTTTTCGACATATTCTGCAAGCCGAACCGGTAGAGTTTATTTTAAAGTCTGAATTTCAAAGAGGAATTGCTTCTTTAAAGCAATTTGGATTTACTTATGATATTCTGGTCTATCCTAAGCATTTATCGGTAATCCCGGATCTTGTGAAGAGCGAACAACGGTTTATTATCGATCACCTCGCTAAACCTGATATTAGAAATAGCCGTTTTAATAACTGGGAGACAGAAATGAAAGAGATTGCTTCATTTGATTATGTTTATTGTAAACTTTCAGGTATGATAACCGAGGCTGATTGGATGAACTGGAAAAAAGAGGATATCTTCCCTTATATCGACAAAATGTTTGAATTTTTTGGGGCTGAAAGGCTAGTTTTTGGAACAGATTGGCCGGTTTGCAAACTGGCCGGTGAGTATGATGCGGTTTGTGGATTAATGGAGGAATATTTAAGTAAATTGAGCCAAAGAGAACAGGAGTTGGTCTGGGGAAAAAATGCCACACAATTTTATAATCTTTAAAACCATGGATTTGAAGTTAAACGATAAAGTAGTACTGGTTAGCGGAGGTGCTAAAGGTATTGGTCAGGCGATAGTTAAATTGTCAGCTGCTGAAGGAGCCATCCCCGTCATCATCGGCAGAAATGAGGCCGACAACCTGAAAGTACTTGAACAAGTTCAATCTGCAGGTGCTCAAGCTTTTCAGATTGTGGCCGAGTTAACCATACCCGAGGAATGTGAGAAAGTCATCAAGCTGACCCTAGAAAAATTTGGCAGGATTGATTCTCTGGTGAATAATGCAGGGGTGAATGATAGTATCGGCCTCGCCAATGGATCTTACGGAAGTTTCCTGGCCAGTTTACACCGGAATGTTATTCACTATTATCTGCTAGCTCATTATGCTTTGCCCTCACTTAAAAAATCAAAAGGTGCTGCTATTGTAAATATCAGCTCCAAAACAGCCGAAACAGGGCAGGGAGGGACTTCTGCCTATGCTGCTGCAAATGGTGCTCGAAATGCCCTTACGCGTGAATGGGCTGTAGAATTATTGCCCGACAGCATTCGCGTCAATTCGGTTGTCGTGTCTGAATGCTGGACCCCCTTGTACGAAAGCTGGATTAAAACACTTGCTAATCCTGAAGAAAAACTGAAAGACATTGTTAGTAAGATTCCGCTTGAAAATCGCATGACTACCGCCGAGGAAATCGCCAATACCGTGGTCTTTTTGTTATCAGAACGCTCTTCACATACTACCGGACAATTGATTCACGTAGATGGGGGATATGTTCACCTAGACAGGGCCATTGGGTGAAGCATACAAGCTTCAAGCTTAAAGTGGAAAGCTGAAAGGGAATAACTAAAGTCAGATGCTATCCTCATCCCGACGCTGGAAGGATCTTTAAGCTCAGGAGTCAGAAATCATTGTTAATCAGGACTTTCTTCACCTTTGCAGGGTAGGGAAGGTCAATAAGCAAGGAAGAGAAAATGAAATGATTTAAATGCTCACTACCTCAATTAAACAAATCATTTATTTTCGGCCACAATTCATTGTCAAATCCCGAAACAGCAAAACCCGGGTTCACCGGATCAGAGGAATTTCCTAGCCTGATGACAACCCTATTTTTACTCGAAATCATATAAATCCATTGATCCTCGGCACCCATAGCCACAAATATATCCCGAGGCCTATTCGGTGCTAAACTGTCAGGGAAGACTATTTGCTTCAAGCATGAAACCAAAATAAGTCAAAAGGCATTAATGTAATGTTGCACTTTACTATTTACCAATTTGTTTTGGAACTTTTCTGCAAATTGAGCATTTTTCGGTTTGCTGTTTGGTGGCTGAGTGCATCCCATGGTGAATTACTCAACTTCATTCCCTTTTTAAGCTTTTAATACTTTAAAATCAGCGCCCGGAAAAAATGGAATTATTTCGAACTTCCTCTCAGGTGCTATATATTTGAAGGGTGCTTTTGTCCGGATATTTTTGGTTTTATCCCGCCGAAGCAAAAAGTAAAAAAATATTCTCAATCACATGAAGCTTATCATTTTAGATTTACCCCTGATTAATTCATTTATACGGCTTCGAGCGATAAACTTTGCATGGGTTTAGTATTTAGTTTTGGAGCAGGCTTTCTTGATGAGCTCATCCCAATGGTTTAATCAATTAATAAATTTATAGTGGTTAGAATTGAATTATCCTAATGATCGCAAAACAATTTCAAATAAAAAACTATGATTACGATTTACCCAATGACCGAATCGCTAAATATCCACTGGAAGAAAGGGATTTAAGTAAGTTGTTGGTTTATCGGAATAGAAATATTCAAACAGATACCTATAGAAACATAGATCAGTATTTGCCGGAAAATTCCCTACTTGTTTTTAACAATACCAAGGTTATTCAGGCGAGGTTAATTTTCAGAAATTCAAAAGGATCAAGAATTGAAATTTTCTGTTTAGAGCCAAGTGAAGCTAATTCTGAGCCATCCTCGGCCATGCTTCGAGAAAAAAGTGTTAGATGGGAATGCCTGATTGGCCGGCTGGATAAATGGAAAGAAAAAGTACTATGCATTAAGAATAAAAACTTCGTCTTAAACGCTGAGATTATCAATCGAAATGGGAATGAGTTTACCATTGAGTTTAGCTGGGATCCGGCGGAGTTTTCTTTTGCCGAAATTTTAGAGCAGGTGGGTGACATACCAATTCCACCCTATTTAAAAAGAGAGAGTGAACCCATTGATCAGAACAGGTATCAAACAGTTTATGCGAAGCAGCAGGGCTCCGTTGCAGCACCAACTGCCGGTCTGCATTTTACCGAATTAATTTTTGAGAAACTTAAAGCCAAAAATATTCTTACTGATTATTTAACCCTTCATGTTGGAGCCGGAACTTTTAAACCCGTAAAAAGTGATACCATAGAAGGGCATAACATGCATTCAGAATGGATTGAAGTGGGACGAGAATCCATTGAAAACTTAGTGCACAAAATTTTAGAAAAGCATAAGAACGATACTGTTATTGCGGTTGGTACTACTTCTTTGAGAACTCTCGAAACACTTTATTGGATGGGAGTCAAGGCTCATGATAAGCCTGATTCAACAATCATGGAATTAGAAGTCAAGCAGTGGGACGCGTATGAACTTCCGCAAAATTTAAAGGCAAGCGATTCATTGATTTCCTTACTTGATTGGATGAGCACCAAACAATTAGAAAAGCTGATTTGTAAAACACAAATCCTTATTGTGTCATCCTATCAGTTGAGAATTGCCAATGCGCTTATAACCAATTTTCATCAGCCATGTTCAACATTACTGCTTTTGATAGCAGCCGTAGTTGGTGAGGACTGGAAAATGATTTATAATTATGCCCTTGAAAATGATTATAAATTTCTGAGTTATGGAGATGGTAGTTTACTTTTTGATCATCGATTTAATAATCAAAATAATTGATTCTACCCTTTGTCATGAAACAAGGTTTTATTGTCTTCATAATCCTGGTGGTACAGGTTAATTCATTAATGGCCCAGAATATTGGTTTGGGCAGCTGGAATACCTTAAACTTGAAATATACTATCGATGATCAATGGAGCGCGTTCGGAGAATCTCAGCTACGTTCTCTGAAGTTTTATAATGATTTTCATTATTACGAATACAAAGGGGGCTTAAATTATAAGCTTAATAAAAACGCGACCTTAACACTTGGTGCAGGTAGCTACCAAACCTATAAGGAAGGTGGCAATTTTCGGAAACCTAAAAATAATGATGAATTTTGAGTATGGCCTCAGATTAATCTTTTTCAGTCGTTAGGAAAATTTAAAATAGAACAACGATACCGGGCCGAACTCAGATTTACAAACACGGGTTATCGCAATCGCTTCAGATACAGACTAGGTATTGCTTTTCCTTTCGGTAAATTAATCAATAATTATTATCCTTTTCAAATTAGTACCAGTAACGAGTTGTTTTTTACTGATAATGAACCTTATTTTGAAAGAAACAGTATGCAGCTAGCTTTAAACTATAAACCTTCAAAAGCTACGACCTTACAAATCGGTTATTTACATCAGTTTGACTATAAAATTAATGATGAAACAGGCCGTGATTTTTTGCAAGTAGGATATTTCATTGAACTCTTCCGAAAGCAAACCAAGAGCCGCAATTATGAAATTGATCTAAAAGATAATTAGCAATGGAAGGTTTGCGCGTATGCCGAGCCTAATTCTCATAATTTTGTTACGGGTATGAATGTCAAGATAGCCAAACTGCGACACCGTTTTCAACATATTTTAAGCTTTAAAACGATTGATTTGTCCGGAAGGCGATTTTTCCTCATCCGTTTATTTTCTTCTACCAAACTATAAGTGTCTTTCTGACCTTTAATGCTGTTTCTCCACTTGTTCATTATCAAGCGACCTTTGTATTATTACACGGTATCCGCGCGGAATTCCACCAAATTGTTGGTATTATTTATATAATTTATTTTACTTTGTAATTCAAAGTACTTTTAATAATACTCAAATGAAAAACCAAAGACTGATTATCATTCAATCCTTTGTCGGAATCTTGCTGCTAATTCCTTTGATAGCCATGCAGTTCACTGTCGAAGTAAACTGGGATATTAAAGATTTTACTCTAATGGGAGTACTTTTATCTGGCACAGGCTTCCTTATTGAATTTGCGCTGAGGAAAATAAAACCTTTCCACTTCAGAATTTTACTTTTTGGGGTGGTTCTGCTGCTAGCCTTCCTGATTTGGGCTGAACTTGCTGTGGGACTATTTGGTACTCCATTCGCCGGGTCATGACTTGTGCTTGATGCTCCAAACGAAAATAAATGTAAGCTCCGCGGGTCAAAGACTCTTACCTTCAAAAATTTAACGGAATCTTGAATTGAGTCTGAATCAATTCGAATAGACCAGGAACAAGCAAATTGCTTCATCTAAAGACTGGTCGTGTCTGCCTTGCAGATTCGGTTAAATGGTGGATTTTAGGTGGAATTGGATTTCTAAAATAGTTTGTTAATTTTATAATCGAGTTGAATGAATTTAACTGACCTTAAATCAATAGGCTAAAAGTAGCGGTCTTAATGAAATTAGAACAAGGATTAGAGAGTATGAAAACAATGATTCGAATTTTTACTACCCTGTTTACTATTTTTGCCAGCTATTATTTTATTTCTTTCATTCCATTTTCACTCATCCCATTAAGGGCCAATTTTGGTATCATTATCATCGTATTGTCACTACTGATTTCCATTTATTTAGGATATTTCGTTTGGAAGTACATGGGAACTGGCTCAA
Source organism: Bacteroidota bacterium (assembly GCA_016868395.1). Taxonomy (GTDB): domain Bacteria; phylum Bacteroidota; class Bacteroidia; order Sphingobacteriales; family Sphingobacteriaceae; genus Daejeonella. The sequence continues at coordinate 13,201 of VGGW01000031.1, forward strand.
ACAGTTTATCAAGGTATATTTTCTTAGGAGGAATAATTTTTGGATCTGTTGGTTTTATTATTGGCTTTGTTGGACCGATAATTTTGTCTTCGCCTGAAAATCAAGGTCCTTTACTTGGTATTTTTTTAACGGGACCAGTGGGGTTTATTATTGGACTAATCGGAGGTGGAGTCTTTTGGAAATTAAAGATAAAAGCTAAGAAGGTCTAAGCCCAATCATACTTTTATATTCGATAGTATGTTCCATCCTCAATACGGAATGAAACTGTTTTCCGATCTTTTCCGGAAGCTAATCCGGGATTAGCTTGAAGGGCCGTGGCCATTAAAAATCAAAGCTTTTGGGCTAATTAATTCAGGCATCCTATATTCTCTCCCTCTATTCAAAAAAATATTTGGTGGATGTATCCCTAACCACACCATTTTCTGCCTTGTAAATAAAATAGGCTTCCAATTTTTTGTGCCTTTTTAAAAATAAAAAGGCGTCATTTATTCCCTTGGCCATTAACACATTGTCATATCCATCGGCACTTATCCCATCTTTTGATCTGACTGTAACGCTTATAATTTCATTTTCAAGGGGCCTCCCGCTTAGGGGGTTCATCAGGTGGGAAAGCAATCTGGAGCCATTCTGAATATATTTTCGGTAATTTCCTGAAGTGGTGATGGCGCCACCTTTCATCTCGATAATTTTTTGATAAAGAGGTTCTTGATCGCTATCATGAGCAGGCTGTTCAATACCAATTCGCATGATCTGATTACCGGGTTGTTTACGACCTTTAAGTCGAATTTCCCCGCCAATTTCAACGAGATAATTTTGAATACCCAGCGATTCCAAATAATCAGCGATTACATCTACACTGTAACCCTGGGCAATCCCGTTCACATCAATCTTTAAACAGGGTATGTCTTTTACCAGCCTTCTGCCCTGAATGTGTAACTTATCGGAACCCGAACAAGTCCGCGCCTGATTGATTTGCGCTTCTGAAGGATGGATGTTATGTCTTTTCACTCCGAAACCCCATACCTCTATCAAGGGGAGGATACTGATATCAAATACTCCTTCACTTTCTTTCCATAGCTTTAATGAACGCTTTACCACTTGGTACAAATGTTCATCCATCTCCAATCCGTTTTCAGAAGTATTGAATTGACTGATCAAAGAATAGGGTTTATATATAGAAAGTGAACTGTCAAGTTCCATAAATATTTGTTCGATAGTTTTTGAACTGACCATGGGATTCTTGGCATAATAGCTTATCTGATAATTTGTGCCCTGAGCAAAACCGCCTAATTGGAAAGCGGAATAAGTTTGGACCTGCCTGATTCGGCAGGAAGCCGGCATGAGCAGAAAGCTTAGAATGAGTAAAATTTGCGTAGCTCTTCCTATTGATATACTGATCTGATCTAAAATTTTATTCATTTTAATATCCCATCACTTGATAGCCCCGGTAGTGGTATAATATTTTGCAATCATATTCGGCACTTCCCATGCAGGCATTTTATCATTCAGAATATACCCAATTGCTACCTCAGCCGCATTCGTGCCTTTGAATTTACCCGGCTTTATCATCCATTCATCACCTTTTTGAATCAGATCAAAACCGGGATATTGTTCTTGCATTTTTGCTCTTACCACTTCTAAGGCGGAATTAAATTCATTTACTTTAAGCTCCTTTGCCGGTTTTACGTATAAAGTTGCCTTGTAGTTCTCAGCTAAACCTTGCCTGAGCTCTAAATCAGCTTTAGTGCCTCTCATTAGGGCATAATGGGTATCCCCATAGCCGGTCGGCTCCCGATAATTCCATTTAACGGTAACTTTTGCATGTATATTTTTAAGGGCATAATTGATCTCACCATTGGCTAAGACCGATAAAATACTGTCTTTTATATATTTATTAAGATAATTCGGATAATCGACACGGGTGACTCGTTTAAATTCGGAAGGTGTGAGTTCAGTTGGCCATTCTCTGGAACTTAGAATTTTGATATCCTTTTTATAGTTTAGAATGACTCCGGGAAATGCGGCCCATTGCGACATATCAACCAAATGTGTACTTACATCAGTAATTCCATGCCCTTGTTGCTCAATATCAAAAAACCAGGCAGGGCGACGTATAGCTTCAGATCCGGAGAACTTCAAAAAATGGTGTAAATTTTCCTGAACCAGCGATGGATCAGTTTCACTTCCCTTCTTTAGCGTACCGAACAATTCCGGAATTGCCGCAAGTTCTTTTTGCAGGATATTGCTGATATCATAACGTAGATCCATGGGATCAAAAAGTTTTAAGTTCTTTTTTTCAGCTAACTTGAATGTTTCTTTGAGCATCTCAAAATCGTTCGGACTTACAGCCATTGGTTTATCAGCAAGCACATGGATACCTGCTTCTATGGATCGACGCATGTATAATCCTTTCTTACTATTGTTGCCGGAAATGATTACTGCATTCCCCTTTTTCTCAGCCAGCATCCTCTCCAGATAATCAACACCGGTGTAAACTACCATCTTCCATTGGGTAGGATTGCCGGAACGGGAATTCATTCCATGGATGCTCTTAAGATAAGTTTCAACATCCTGACCCTCAGGGGCATATACATGAACGACTGGGTCTAACCCTTCATACATTCTGCCTTGCATATAGGTTGCGTGGCCATGACCCGGATCTAGTACGATGAGTTTAATTAACTTGTCCTGAGCGGTTGCCCGAATTGAAATTACAGTTAGGATAAGAAATAGGATAGAGGCCAAGTTAATCGGAGGCGCTTTTCGGGCTTTCAAAATATTCTGCTTAATGGAAATGGCTAAATTCATTTTTAATCAGGTTCAACTGGTTCAAGACTTTTTTACCCGAATTTAGGACTAATTATTAATATTGAGTCTTCCTGAATAGCAATTGAGGAGGGTACTTTACTAAAAAAGTATTGATTTATCAATTTATAAACTTTGTTCATCGACTTCACCATAATCTTGTCTGTTTCTGACCCTTCCGAAATAAAAACTAAAACATATGTTCGCTTATCCGGAAGAATGATCATTCGGGCATTCTGTTCAAACCTGTAATCCAAGTAGTTTTATGATCAAGCTTTACGGCCTTTGGTTGTTTTGCAGAGATTTTATCAATTAATTTTTGATCATAGCCGCTGATTATTCTTTATCTACTTTAAGCTCAGTTCGATATTAGAAATTATCCTTTTTATGGACCTCCTATTGCTTCGGACACCTATGATTTGATTATGGAAAGCAATACCTGCGTGTTATCGCTTCTTTTAGTCCGTTCCTCCGGAGTATTTCCGGCAAGAAATACTATTTGATTTCAGATGATTCGTAGCCGGAAGATACCTCCTTCGGCAAGGTTTAGTTTACCTAAAGCTGTGTTTCATCGGTACGGGCAGTCCGATAATAGAAGCACAGGCCCTATTAATCAAACCCGGGTGGCAGACCTATCTTTTTTGCATTTCTGAATGTTATGTGAGCTATTCAACTCTCAGTAAAAAAATAGGGTAGAACACCGGACTGGAATAAGCCGGGAGTAACGAACCCTGCTTTCCAAAATCTGAGAAAAATAATCAGCCTCCGGCAAGAGCTTATATCAATCTCAGGTAAAACTAATGAATAGTAGCATTAGTTTTTTAATTTTTTGAATCTGTTCAAGCTTATTTTTAATTCGGATAGAATTCCCTGACTCTTCTCTCTTCCTTAACTGCTTCTTCAATTTTACCTTGCTTTCTTAAAATGACAGCTCTGTATTGATGACATTTTCCGGCAACGTAGGAGTCCGGAAAAGATCGTGCAGATTGTGTAAATAAGTCAAAAGCTTTTTGCTGCGACTCGGTATCTTTTTTCTTCATCAGTTTCTTTCCGTCAATATAATCCTGGTACCAGCGTCGCGCAATGACACTCATCCTTTCGGCTTCCTGTAAAGTGGCAAACTGAGGAGGGAATTTTGAGCTTGTTTTCGGACTGATTTCAAGCTTGGCTTTTTCAAAGAATTTCTCAATGGTTTTGGCAATGGCATAAGCCTCATTAAGATTATGTTCCTTGGTTTTTAAACGGGCTTCTTCCTCGGGGTTGGTGAATAGAGATGCTTCGGCAAGGACACCGGGTATACCATAAGTTCCTCTCAATACTGAAGATCCTGCCCCAGAAAAAATGGTAAAATCAGAAACCACGCTGTATGGGGTTTTTGTTTTGTACAGATATTTTTGCAAATTTTTGACAAGCAGTTTTCCAAAGGTCACACCCGCCGGATTTTCTGATGCCAGACCATGATAATAGATGATAGGGAAGTTAACCGAAGGGTCGGCAGTTGCATTATGGTGAATGGATATGAAGAAATCGACCTGACTATCCACAGCCATTTTAGAGCGTTCTGCAAGCGGCACAGGTATATCCATAATTCGGGTCATTAGTACTTTCGCTCCTTTTTGTTCCAATATTTCCTTCAAAAGTAATCCTACACGCAAATCAATCCACTCTTCCCGTTCACCTGTTGGCCCTTGACGATAACTGTCGGTAGCTGCAGAACCACCATGTCCGGGGTCTATGCAAATGTATTTTCCACTTAATGAGCCGATGTTTTTTGGAGTAACCTGAGCATGGATAAACGGAATAAAACCGAGGTAGCTGAGTATAATAAAGGCCTTTATTTTCATCAATTTTTGAGGTTTAGGCTACACATTTGAATAAAGGTACAAAAAATCAATACTTTTCATGAAAGTAGGTAATTATTCTACCCATTTCATCACGTATTTCGGTGTTTGGGATCATAAAGTTATTGTTCATGAATGAGTATAGGTATTTTTTACCTTTTCTAGTCACGAAAAATCCTCCCTGCAAATGCACATTTTGAAGGGTTCCTGTTTTAGCCCATACGAAGGGCTGTCCTTGATCAGTTTTATACGCATTTCGAAGGGTGCCACTGACCCCTCCGGCCGGTAATAAGTTGAGTAACCTTTCCTCTGTTTCAAGCTCATCCTTAAGTTTTATCAGGATTTTGATGATTGAACGCGGACTGAATAAATTGTATCGTGATAAACCTGAACCATCTCTCCACTGAAACTCATCCGGAAGATCAGTTAAGAATTTTTTTGAACTGTAGGAGATGGCAGAATCAACACTGAGCTTTCCGGGCAGAAGCGAGGAGCAGAGATATAAAATTTGCTCGGCAAGATAATTATCACTGGGTAGCATCATTCTTCTGTAGAGCGTATCGGATGGGATGCTGCATATGGTCTTTGCATCTGCAGGCAAGTTCATGTTTATGATGTTTACAGGCAATTTGAGTGTGTCTGTCAGGCTTGCAGCAGTCAATTCGGCTCCCGGTACCAGATAAAGTGTTTGCCTGTAATTCGCCGGTATCGGCATTTGAGGATAAGTAAATTTATTCGATTTGTCATCTCTGAGAACCTGGAATGTTTCTGGGTGATAGGCCGTATCCTGATGGAGGTATGGTTTTAAAAAAGTAGGTTTGATTGCTAAATTCCCATCCTTATCGGCAAAAGCCTGAGCTCTGTTTTCGATTACCGGTAAGGATACCGGTGTAATTTGATAGATCGCAGAACCATTAAAATCAGTGCCTGCATTATTGTGTGAATAATATAGTTTTTTTCCTGAATTTTTCAGAAAATCATAGACCCTCCTCGATTTTAGATCGGGATGAAGGAATGAAGGATCACCGGTTCCCCAAAAGATAAGGGAATCACCTTTTGTCAAATATCGAAGGCCGGGTATTGAATCACCCAACATCCGAACTGCGGTATATAAGGTAAATAGTTTCGTATTTGAAGCAGGGATAGCAGGTTTGTTCGCTTCCAGTTCATAGACTGGTTTCATCGCCTTGAGATCGTAAAGAGAAAATCCTGTATAATGATTTTGAAGGATCTCGGAACTCTTAAAAACCTTTGCTACCTTCCGCTTAGTTAGTTTTTGAGCTTCCGTGGTGGAACAATAGAAAAACAAAATGAACAAGCATAATAAAGTACTCATCGTGTTTTTAATCAGGCATAAGGTTTTAGGAATCATCTTTTTCTGAATTTTTGTTGGCTTCTATATTAAACGAAAGATTAAACGCTCATTAAGCCAGTGTAATTTTATGCAAGATAAGTTTCTACCTGAAAAGAAAAAAGAAGAATTATAAAGCTGATTGGATAGAGTATCCATTCAAGCCGCTAGTAAAGTTCAAGTAATTCTTCATCCACTTTAATTAAGATTATTGTTTATAATTGTGTCAATGCAAAACTTCCTTAAAATAGTGATCTGCTGTTTATGGCCCACTCTTCTGACGGCTCAAAGCTCCTTAAGGCCCAGAGATTTGGGCTTGAAAATTGGAGTTTTGCCAAGCGGTCAGTTGAATGCCATCACCGATGTAGCCGGAGTTAAAGTAGGCCACAAAACTTTAATTAGTGGTAATTCGGTTCGTACAGGGGTTACGGCTATTCTTCCATATGATGGCAATCTCTTTCAGTCAAAGGTACCTGCAGCAATTTTTGCCGGAAATGGTTTCGGTAAACTCAGTGGGACAACTCAGGTAGTTGAACTTGGCACCTTAGAAAGTCCGATTATCCTGACTAATACCCTGAATGTGGCTCAAGGTATTCAGGCTGTGATTAAACATACTCTGGCACAAGAGGGTAATAAAGGGGTTCTGTCGGTTAATGCTGTGGTTGGAGAAACCAACGACGGATATCTAAATGATATCCGTGGCCAACATGTTAAGGAAGAGGATGTTCTGTACGCTATTCAATCTGCAGCAAGCGGTTCTGTTGAGGAAGGGAATGTTGGGGCAGGAACGGGTACGGTTTGTTTCGGCTATAAAGGTGGAATTGGAACCTCTTCAAGGAAGTTACCAAAGAGTCTTGGGGGATATACCGTAGGTGTACTTGTTCAGACTAATTTTGGTGGTGTATTGCAAATAGATGGTGTTCCTGTCGGAGAAGAACTCCGTCAATTTTCTTTCAGCGATCAATTATTGAATAATGTGGATGGATCTTGCATGATTGTTGTTGCCACAGATGCACCCCTGGATTCAAGGAATTTAGAACGCTTGGCCAAGCGGGCTTTCATGGGATTGGCTAAGTCAGGCGGTATTGCATCCAATGGCAGTGGCGATTATGTGATTGCTTTTTCTACAGCGGAAGCAATTCGGGTTCCACATCAACCCAAACAGCCTATATTGCAAACCGGATACCTTCATAATGATTTTACATCACAACTATTTTTGTCGGCAATTGAAGCAACGGAGGAAGCCATCATAAATTCTCTTTTTGCCGCAAAAACAAGCATTGGTTTTAATGAACGCCGGGTTGAAGCCCTGCCGCTCGATCAGGTTATTCCGATACTAAAAAAATACAATAAACTAAAAAATGACTAAACCCTACGTTTGGATAAATAATTCCTTAATTCCATCTGACCAGGCCGCTTTAAATGTTGCAGATCTTACAATACAGAGAGGGTATGGTATATTTGATTTTTTCAAGACTATTGATGCCAAGCCTGTATTTCTTGAAGATCATTTGAATCGTTTTTTTCGATCGGCATTGTTCATGCACTTGGCGCTAAAACAAAGCCGTGATGAAGTCAGGTCTAAGATTTTACAACTCATAGACAAAAACA
>VGGW01000032.1 GCA_016868395.1 Bacteroidota bacterium
AGAGGAAGTAATCTGCGCATCAAAGTTAAATTGAGTCTCGAAGAAATTGCCAATGGAGTAGAGAAAAAAGTCAAAGTTAACAAACAGGTTGTTTGTGATACATGCGATGGAAGCGGGGCAAAAGATAGGTCTTCATTTAATACCTGTAGTACCTGTAATGGAAGTGGAGCAGTAAGAAGGGTAACCAATACCATATTGGGTCAGATGCAGACCACAAGCACCTGTCCGACCTGTAATGGTGAGGGGACTCAAATTACCTCAAAATGCACCGTATGCCATGGCGATGGACTGAGCAGAGGGGAAGAAACCATCACCATAAACATACCGGCGGGGGTAAGTGATGGTATGCAACTGTCAATGAGCGGTAAAGGAAATGCCGCTCCAAGAGGAGGGATTCCCGGTGACCTTATTATCCTCATAGAAGAAATTCCACATGAATCATTAAAACGTGAAGGAAATAATGTCATTTATGACCTACACATCAGCTTCATTGATGCAACAATTGGGGCCAGTGTTGAAGTGCCAACAATAGACGGAAAGGCCAAAATAAAAATTGAACAAGGCACTCAAGGTGGAAAAATTTTACGACTTAAAGGCAAAGGTGTACCCGAAGTGAATTCTTATCACAGAGGGGATCAACTGATTTATGTCAATATTTGGACTCCAAAAGTATTATCAAGAGAAGAACACCTGATGCTTGAAAAACTTAGAGAATCTCCAAACTTTAAACCTCAGCCCGGGAAAAATGAAAAGAGCTTTTTCGATAAGATGAAGGAATATTTTGAGTAGTACAATTTTATATTTAAATGAAAAAACCATTCGTGTTACGGATGGTTTTTTCGATTAAAGCAATTTTGGAAAAATGAATTGACTCAAAAATTTTACATCAATAAGCGAGTAATGCTTGATTAAAAACCGGAATGCCAAGAGAAGTTTTGATAAATTAGCATTGGCTTAGAAAAATAGATGATAATCACTAAAAAATGAGAATAAATAAAACTTTTAGCTACAAAGGATTAAAATTCAGTTTGATATGTACCTTAATGATCCATGTAAGTTTTGCACAAAGCAAAGTGGATTCGGTTCAAAAAGTCGATGAAATAGTAATTAAGGCCTACATTACTGAACAACCCATTTTAAAGGTCCCGGCTTCAGTAAGTTTAATCAGTAATAAACAATTAAGGGACCAGCCCGGTATCACGATGCTGCCGGCGCTTAATGCAGTACCCGGTGTAAGAATGGAAGAAAGATCACCAGGTAGCTATCGTCTGTCCATTCGTGGTAGCTCTCTCAGATCACCATTTGGAGTTCGTAATGTGAAAATATATTTAGATGAACTTCCACTGACAGATGCCGGTGGTAATACCTATTTGAATCTGATTGATGTGAACAGCATAAATAATATTGAAGTTTTGAAAGGTCCTGATGGAAGTTTATTTGGAGCAAATTCCGGTGGAGTCGTGATATTGAACCCGACTAACAAAAAAGCGGACAGCACCTGGGCCTCTGCAGATATCAGTGGTGGATCGTATGGATTATTTCATGAGAAAATCGCCGTTCAGAAAAAATTCAAAAATCAATACCTGAACATTAACCATTCCTATCAACGAGCCGATGGCTATCGTGAGCACAGTGCGATGAATCGCCATTTTGCACAATTGATGTACCGAATGAATTATTCTAAAACCAATCAGCTTCGTGTGCTTGCTTTTTACTCAGACCTTGAGTACAAAACACCCGGAGGATTGACACTTGCTCAATTCACCGCAAACCCACGAGCCGCCAGACCTTCAACTGCATTTGTTGCCGGACCTGTTGCACAAAAAGCAAGGATTGAAAATAAAACCTTATATGGTGGGATTGTTAATGATGCGAAGATTGCTGATAATTTAAGGCATGTTTTTGCGGTATATGGCTCAAATACAGATTTTCTGAATCCTTTTATCACGAATTATGAAATACGTAAAGAAAATACAGCCGGCATAAGAACCTACTTCGAATTATCAGGAAACCAGAATAATCAGGTGAATTGGAAATGGAATGCCGGACTTGAATTACAGGGTACTAGCGCAGATATTTCAAATTATGTCAACAACAGAGGTGTTCAAGGAAATTTTCAAGCTCAAGACGACATTATTTCGCGTCATTTTTTTTATTTCATGCGTTTTTCTGCAAATCTTGGCGAAAAGCTGACTGCAGAGGTTGCTGCAAGTTTAAATCATTACCGATACGTATTTTCGAAGGATATCTCACCAGCTACAACTCGATTTGAACGTGATTTCGATCCCGAATTAATGCCAAGATTTGCGCTCTCCTACCAAATTTCAGAATTGCTGGCTCTCCGAACTTCGGTGAGCAGAGGATACTCTCCTCCAACAATTGCTGAAGTTAGAGCATCTGACAATAAAATTAATACCAGCTTAGAATCGGAAACCGGTTGGAACTACGAGACCGGCTTCCGATTACGCAACAACACAGACCGACTTTGGATCGATGCATCCATCTTCCAGTATCGTCTGCAAAATGCAATTGTTCGTCGTGTCAATGCAGATGACACCGAGTTTTATTTAAATGCAGGTGGTACCCGGCAGACAGGTATAGAAACACAAGCTAGCTATTGGCTTATTGAACCGGGTTCAAAAGGCTTTTTAAGCGGACTTCAAATTCAGAATAGCTATACACTCAGCAAATTCTTTTTCAGGAACTATCAAAATGGCCCTAACAATTTTTCAGGTAACCGCTTAACCGGAACACCTCAAAGTGTGATTGTTAGTGGTCTGGATTTTAGATTTCAAAAGAACTTTTACTTGTTTGCTCAGTATAACTACACCTCAAAAATTGCACTCAATGACGCTAACAGCGTTTACTCGAATAGTTTTGACCTCGTGCATTTTAAAGCAGGATGGAGAAGTTCTAAACCAGGAAAACCGGTATTTGATTTTTATGCCGGAATAGACAACCTGCTGAATGAAACCTACAGCCTTGGAAACGATATCAACGCTTTTGGAGGTCGATTTTTTAATGCAGCAGCAAAACGCAACTTTTTTGGAGGTATTAAACTTACTTTATAACCTGAGTTGACTATAAGGACGGCTTAAATTATGCCATTAAATAGTCCAGATAAAGCTTTTTAATTATAATTTTTATTTTGAAAGCAAAACCTGCGTATTAATAGGTTAGTTCAGTCCTTTCCTCCGGGTGTAGTTCCGGGATGAAATTGTGTTCAAAATCCAATTTTCAATAGCCCGAAGCTACCCTCCTACGGCAAGGTTTATTTTACGCGGTGTTGTTTTTCATTTGAACGGGCAGTCCCTTCCGACCCTATTTTCTATCTGAGGCCTTTAATCCCACGTGAATAAGATCATATTAAATATTTAAGTTCTCCCTGCTTTTCATTAGGATTCATCATGTAGGTAACCAAGGTACCATCATTCAATAACTCCACCACTCTAAAGCCCCTGTAAGGTGTTCCCCAACTTCCTCCAACATGAGAATCAAATAAGAAAGGGATATTTTTTGCCATGAACACCCCATCCTGATCATGTACATGACCATGAAATCCTGCTCTGATATTTGGATATTTATGGATCAATTCAAAAAATTCAGGGGTATCTATCGCATGCTCTGTCCACTTGGCCTGAGGGATATGCAGAATCAGAAATACATTCTTTTTGCTCTTGTATTGATCCAGCTTCTCTTTTAACCATTGCAGATCAGGTGAAACATAAGTACCCTGAATATTAGAAGTATCTGCCAGAATAAATGCCGAATCCTTTGCTTCAAAACAATGATTTAAAGGCATTTTCCAGACCTCATTCCATAATTCATCAGTCACCATGTCATGATTTCCCCGGACCACATAATAAGGCACTTGCATGTTATCTGTTTTCTTCTTTACTAAAGGGAGTAAATTTTGTTCATTATGAATGATGTCACCATTGAGTATACAAAAATCGATGCGATTATTCTTATTGAACAAATTAATTTGATTGACAAATTTATCAGTCATCTCATCAAATGCGGTTTGAGCTTGCCCATAATGAAAGTCGGATGCCAGAACGAATCTCAGTTTAACTTTTGCTTTTAAACCATAAACTTCTTCTGCAGAAAGACTGGTGATTCTACCAGTCAATAATAAAGCAGATGCAAATGAAATTTGCTTGATGAATCTCCGACGGGTCTGCCCACTTATATTTTTTTCCATATGCTCTATATTACTAAAAATAAAAAAACTTCAATAAAGATGCAGGTAAATATTAAGTTGCATGTTAAATTCTCATTAAGCTTCGAAAAAACCTACAATTTAACTCTTGCTGATTTTAATTCCACAGTATCACTTTCCAGGAATTTTAATTTATATCCACCAGTATCAATTACGGCTTTCGGGAAAATCTTATTAAGCTGACTAAACTCCTTACCAGAAATCGCTGTCTGATAAACGAAAATTTGCCTGAGCCCTTTCAAAGATTGTAACTGCATTAGCCCTTTTGCTGTTACAGATGTTCCAACAAGATTCAAATATGTCAGCTTTGGCAAACTAGTCAGCATGGCAATACCTTCATCATTTACGGCAGTTCTTTCGATTGAAAGACGAGAAAGTGAGGATAATTTCAAAAGGTATTTAAGCTTATCATTATCCAGGTTAGTATCTCCAATCTTTAACCATTTTAGTTGTTTGCTTAATGACTGCAATAATTTCAGATCATTATCAGTGATCGTATCCAAAGCAACGAAATTGACAGAAAGGTAATTACTATTCATAGCGACGGGTATTACAGCCACTCCGCGGGCAAGCAACTCCTGAACAACTTTTGTATCTGCCTGCTCTACTTCATTTTCAGGAATATCCGATACCGGATCTTTTTCGAGCTTTTCCCCAGACTGTAATGATGCAAGAACTAGTTTGATCTTTTCAGTTTGAACAAGATCGGCTACTTTCTTATCAAAATCAGCCCCGCTGCCGACCCACCAATGAATCAGATCCAGTTCAGTTTTTGTGAGCTGGGGCTGTTCAAGGGGAGGCATATGATCATGACTCTCTTTTGACAATAAGATTCGCCTGATCAATTCACTTTCATCAGTATTTCCGGCAATGATTGTTTTCCCGGTCTTACCTCCTTTTAAAATAAAATCAGGGATATCCAATCGTAATTTCCCTTTCTGTTTATCAGGCCCATGACATTTATAACATTTCGAAGTAAGAATAGGTTTAATGATATCCTGATACGCGAATGCCTGCTGTACATTAGGAACCACCAGCCTTTTTTGTGCGACTTCCTCCGGTGCCGCCGAAATTGCCTTGATCAGATAATCTGAACCATGGGTTATAGAACCTCCAAAATGTCCGGTAAGGATGACAAGAAATACCATGAGGCCGGTAAGCCATGAGATTTGTCTTCCCAAGCGGTTTAGATACCAGGCAAAAATAGAAATGATAGCAAGCAGAATTCCAGACCATTGATGATTAAATATAAGGCCTTCATCATAGTCACCCTCAATGGAAAGAAGGTAACCACTTAAGCAGGATGCCATAGCACTAATCATTCCGATGAATAGAGATAAATTCACAGCCGAGGCAAGAAACTTATATTTTTCCTTCTGTGATAAAAATTCAAAAAGGGCGGCAAGCAGCAATATGCCAATTGGTAAGTGCACCAATAAGGGATGGAAGCTCCCAAAAAAATTAACCAAGCTAAATAATAAAATAAATAGAGTGCTCATTCAGCAAATATGAAATCAGGAATATCGTTTTCTCAGCAAATGCATCATGTGCACATTGATTGCCCATTGGTCGGCCAGAGCCTGCTTGGTATAGGGGTAGGTAGGCATATAGTCGGGCGGACCAAATTCGGTTAAGACGGTGATGCGCTCTCCATTTCGCCTCTTTCTTTCCACAATTTTATCCCACCATTCGAAATGCTGTTTCACTGTTTGTTCCCATTCAGGTGCCCGGGGATCATTTACTTGAGGCCCTTCGGGATGTCCGATTCTAGCGTGAATATGTTCAGTACGTGACAAAGCCAGATCAATGGTCTCCTTCTGATCAGCCAGTAAACTCTCATGCACATTACACCAATGGGAAATATCCAATGTTAGTTTAAGATCGGGATATTTTTCAAGAAAATTTCTCGTAACATGTGCTGCAAAAAGCATTCTGCCACGATGTGTTTCATGGCATATCAACAATCCGGTTTCTTTAGCCAATGCCTGGGTGTGTTCAATGAACTTTTTATTATCATCAAAAGTAAAATAATCTTTTCCAGAGTGATTATTTATGTACAATGGTTTTTGAATGTTTTGTTTTGCTGCCGCATCCACCATGCGTTTGTAGAATTCAAGATGTGCCAGTGGATTTGATTGAGATCCTCCACAAAGAAAGCCAATTTCGAGATCGTAAGTTTTGAGTGCATCGAATATTTCATCCTGTGCCTTTTTATCGGCCGTAGGCCACCATAATTCTATTCCATCATATCCTTCCTTTTTCACTTTTGCACAAAATGAATCCATGGTTCCCTTATATCCCCAACTAGTGGCCATAATCTTTAAATCGTAGCCCTTATTCACAGCAGTTTGAGTTGCTTCGGGCCATGCGAAAGATTCTAAGGATGATAATAATAATGCAGCTGAACCTGCGGTAGATGTTTTAATAAACGCTCTTCTGTCTTGTCTCATATCATTCAGTAAAAGTCGGTTAAGCTACGATTTGCGTGATTACCTTCCCTCCAACATCCGTTAAACGGAAAGGCCTGCCTTGAGATTCAAAAGTTAATTTTTCATGCTCAAAGCCTAATTGATTAAGAATTGTAGCTTGGATATCGAATGCTTCTGTTTTCCCATTCACAATATCATATCCGATCTCATCGGTTTCGCCATAACTTGTACCGCCCTTTATGCCACCACCTGCCATCCACATATTAAATGCTCCTGCGTGGTGATCCCTACCCTTGAATGGCAAATCCTTTCCTTCACGATTCTCCTGCATTGGTGTTCGACCAAACTCGGCACCCCAAACCACCAAGGTCTCATCGAGCAAACCTCTTTGCTTAAGATCAAGAATCAAGGCGGTAATTGGCTTATCTACACTTCGGCATTTATTCACTAAGCCAATATCAACAGATCCACTTGCGGAAGTACCGTGTGTATCCCATCCCCAATCGAATAGCTGCACGAAGCGAACACCCTTTTCAACCAATTTTCTGGCAAGTAAGACATTATTCGCAAAACTTGTTTTACCTGGTTCTGTCCCATACATTTCATGAATATAGGCTGGTTCATCATTAATATTCATCACTTCAGGCACTGAAATCTGCATCTTATACGCCATTTCATACTGAGCGATTCGTGACAATATTTCGGGATCTTGATATTCTTCAAACTGCTTCTGATTTATTTTATTAATGGCCTCAATTGATGCTTTTCGTAAATCTCTGTCCATACCTTCAGGATCTTTAATGAATAAGACCGGATCACCCTCCCCTCTACATTGAACCCCCTGATAAACACTGGGCAGGAACCCACTCCCCCAAACACTTTTTCCGGCATCGGGATTATTACCTCCGGATGTTAAAACGACAAAGCCCGGTAAATTTTTGTTCTCTGAACCCATTCCATAGGTTACCCAGGCACCTATACTAGGTCTTCCAAGTCGTGGAGAACCGGTATGCATTAATAACTGCGCAGGAGCATGGTTAAATTGGTCGGTGGTAACCGCATTTAACATAGCAATTTCATCAGCAACGGTGGCCAGATGTGGTAAATTATCCGAGAGCCACAAGCCACTTTTACCATGTTGTCTAAAATTTGCTTGTGGGCCAAGCATTTTAGGCACCCCCCTAATGAAGGCAAATTTTTTACCCTCAAGGAGCGATTGCGGACATTCTTGTCCGTCAAGCTTTGCCAGCTCCGGCTTATAACTAAACATCTCCAATTGCGATGGAGCACCTGCCATGTGCAGGTAAATCACAGATTTAGCCTTCCCGGGAAACATGGGAGGCTTTGGTGCGAGTGGATTAGAGGCATCAAAAATGGTATTGGAAGCAGAGGATGGCCCAAATCCACAACTTCCAAGCAGAGAGCCGAATGCCAATGCACCAAAACCCATTGCCCCTTCCTTTAAAAAATGGCGGCGTGTGTACATTTGTAAGGTAGCATGTTCAGCTTCCCTTATTAACCTCTGTTCCTGAGCATCCTTATTCATTATTACAATACTAAAACTTATTTAATTCTTATTAAGCCATTCATCCATATTCAGTAAGGCACCGGCAACCACAACCAATGAAGCGGTTTCCGGATCGGCAGGCTTATCCTTTGCTCCCATTAACCGAACAATAGCATTTTTATCTTTTTTATATTTCTTGAGAGCTTCTTCATATAAATCAGATAGCGCTTTTAATTTTTTAGAAGTAATCGGCTTAAACATCATCGCTTCATAACCCTTACTAATCTGATTAATGCTTTCCTTACCTCCCAAAATTTTCATACGAAAAGCCAAACTTCTTGAAATGACCAAAGTGGTCGAGTCATTCAGGGAAGTCAAGGCTTGCAAAGGCGTATTAGTTCTTATCCTTCGGGGCAGACAAGATTCCCGTGAGCTGCCATCAAAGGTCATCATAGAAGGATATGGGGCTGTTCGTTTCAAATAAGTGTAAACAGCCCTTCGGTATTGATCCTCGCCCTGGCTCATCTTCCATTTTTCACCATTATATGGAGAAAGCCAAATTCCTTCAGGTTGGAACGGCATGACACTCGGACCATACATCTTTTTGCTTAAAACATTACTTACCTCCAGAGCCTGATCTCGGAGCTGTTCCGCAGAAAGTCGAATTCTTGAGGCTCTGGAATAGAACTTATTATTAGGGTCTATTCTTAATTTTTCTTCAGTAACTGCAGAACTCTGCCGATACGATGCTGACAGTACAATTTCTTTTAAGAGGCGTTTCATGCTCCAGTTAAATTCGTTCATAAACTGCCAGGATAAATGGTCGAGAAGCTCCTGATGGGTGGGTGCAATACCCTGGGATCCAAGATCTTCCAAAGTCTCGGCTAGCCCTGCACCGAACAACTGTTCCCATACTCGGTTGACCATCGTTCTAGCAACCAATGGATTTCTTTTATCGGTTAACCATAATGCCATACCCAATCTGTTTTTGGGAACATTTGAAGGCATTGGATTCATGATAGCCGGTACTCCGGGTTCTACTTTATTTCCCTTTACCATCCAATTACCCCGTTCAAAAATATGGGTACTTCTGAATTGATCCTGATTATTTTCAATCATAATCGGCGTTTCATCAACCTTGGCATGCATCAGCTCATCGAACATCTTCAAGGCAATTCCGTAACCCGGCTTTCCCTTGCCTGGAAATGGAACATCAAAATTGAACCACTCGAACTGAACACCAGTATCATCGGGATTTTTTATTGCGGGACTAAAATATTTAAAAAACAGATCACGCTTCCCAGTTTCTGAAGGGATGGGTACCGAAACAATTTCCCATGCTCCTTTGGTATTAGGTAGGGGAATAGTTTTCAGTAGCTTTCCATTCAAAGCATCCAGATAGATAGACCACTTACCCCCGTCAAAATTAGTTTTATACCGAAACATGAGTTGCGTCTTATCTTGTAAAACAACATCCTTGAGGCGGCAAGTGCCATTATTACGTAATCCTGCGAACCAACTACTGATTAAGGCTGCATTCACAAATTGGTCACATTGTAATGAGTTTATAGTAGGTTGCCAGGTTTTTAAAAAGTCAACATACTTTTTGGCCAGTTCTGCTGAACTATTGTTCTTCAACCAGGCAGTCAATCGTACGAGTTTCATACTATCCTGAGGATTGTACTGTCTCAATAAAGGATAATCAGCATTGGTATCCTCATCGCGGGAATTATTAAAAAAAGCCATAAACTTATAATATTCATCCGCTTTAAAAGGATCATAAGGATGACTATGACATTGTACGCAATTAAATGAAGTTCCCATGGTTGCACTCCAGGTGGTATTCACCCGGTCCATGACCGCTGCTGTTCTAAATTCCTCGTTATCAGTGCCCCCCTCATCATTTGTCATAGTATTACGATGAAATGCTGTAGCAATGTATTTGGCATCATCAGGGTTTGGCATCAAATCACCGGCGAGCTGCTCAATCAGGAAATCGTTATAAGGTTTATCTGCATTATAGGCCCTGATCAACCAATCCCGGTATTTCCAGATTACACGTCCGCGATCGGCCTCATAACCTCTCGTATCCGCATATCGGGCCAGGTCAAGCCAAACCGAGGTCCAGCGTTCACCATAACGCGGTGAAGCCAAAAGATCATCTACAAGATTTTCATATGCTTTTTCGGAATTATCCTGAAGATACTTTTTTGATATAGCTTCTAAGGCCGGGAGACCGATCAGGTCCAGACTCAGTCTCCTAAGTAATGTGGGCTTATCCGCCTCAACTGCAGGTTCTAATTTTTGTTCCTTTAGTTTTTCGTAAATAAACTTATCGATATCATTCCTAATCCAACTATTTTTAAAATCAGGAATATCTTGCTTTTTGACTGAAACGTAAGCCCAGTGCTGTCCCCATTTTGCACCCTCCTTAATCCATTGTCTAAAAACTTCAATCTCTTCTTCGGATAGGGCTTCATGCTTATAGGGCATTCTTTCAGCCGGATCTTTTTCAGTTATTCTTCTTATTAACTCACTCGCCTCAGGATCTCCGGGTATTATGGCAGGTTTTCCGGATTCAGTCGGCCCTAATGCCTCTTCCTGAAAAAGGAGACTGAATCCTGCCTCCTGCTTAACTCCACCATGGCAGGAGATACACTTTTTATTGATAATAGGCTTTACATGGATATTGTAATCCACCTTCTGATTGGAAAGAGCCAGCTTGTATAATGCACCTACGGCAAGAAGTAAAACAAACAGTACACCGATTTTTTTTGAACTAAACTGCACCATTAAATATCTTTAACTTAAAGATATAAATTCTATGATAAAAAAGAGCGACCAGAACTCTTTTAGAAAAAAAAACAAGCATCTAAACGACATTGAACATTTAATACGAGAAATTGTAATCGGGGATTAAAAGTAAAAATTCCCCTTTAAGTACTCAACACTTATAACCTAAAACTTACAACCTACAACTTACAACCTACAACTTACAACCTACAACTTACAACCTACAACTTACAACTTACAACCTAAAAAAATGAGTTCAATTGCAATCCTAGATCTAGGCACCAATACTTTTCAATTATTGATTGCAAACATCAAGCACAAAACCCCCATACTTATTTTTGAAGAGAGCATTGCAGTAAAATTAGCTGAGGGTGGAATCAAAAAAGGTACTATTAGTGAAGCGGCTTTTGACCGTGGACTTTCAGCGGTCAGGCGATTCAAAAGCTTAATCGATCAGCATGGGTTTAAGCTGGTTATGGCTGCAGCAACATCAGCAGTTCGGACTTCCGATAAGGGTGCAGCATTTTTAGATAAAATCAAATCAGAAACCGGAATTGTCGCGGAAATTATTGCGGGAGATCGTGAGGCAGAACTGATTTATAAGGGTGTCAGGGCGGCTATTGCTATGGGCGATGAGAAAAGTTTGATTATTGACATAGGCGGTGGAAGCGTTGAATTTATTATCTGTGGTCATGAAGAAATATTTTGGAAAAGAAGTTATGAAATTGGGGCGGCAAGGCTCATGGAACAGTTTCATCATTCAGACCCCATTAGTGAAACTGATATCAATAAACTGAATAAATTCCTGGGGAGAACACTTTCTGAACTCAAAGTTCAGATTGAAATTCAAAAACCTGAACTGCTGATTGGTTCGGCAGGGGCATTTGAAACTTTTGCAACACTCATTAATCCCCAGTTTCAGAAAGATTTCAAAAGCCCTGCAATAAAAATTGAATGGAGAGATTTTTCAATAGTATCAGAACTCATCCTGAAAAGCTCACACTCGGAACGAAGCAAAAACCCTGCAATTATTCCTGTCAGAGTCGATATGATCGTTATGTCCACCCTCATTACAAGGTTCCTTACCGATCGATTTACTTTTAAAACACTAAAATTGTCAACCTATTCCTTAAAAGAAGGCCTACTATTCGAATATTTAAAAAAGGATACTTAACGATTATTCAGACAATTTACAAAGTTCTGTATACAAACGATGAGTGGGAAGACCAACCACATTGCTATAGGAACCATTAATTCTATCGACGGCTATCAAGCCTATCCATTCTTGGATACCATAAGCCCCTGCTTTGTCTGCCGGCTGAAAGGTTTGGATGTAATATTGTATTTCTTCAGCACTAATCTCCTTAAAAAACACTTCGGTAAGTTCATAAAAACTGATAAGCTGGTGATTCTTGAGCAAACTTACTCCAGTAATCACCTCATGTCTTTTACCCGATAATTCAGAAAGCATCTCAAACGCATGTTCTTCATTTTCAGGTTTACCCAATATCTTTCCATCAATGGAGACAATAGTGTCTGCAGTAATTACTATTTCATTTTCAACCAGCAGATCAAATGCTTTTGCCTTTTTTTCAGAGATATAAACCGCAATTTCAGATGGGGTTAGCTCGGGAGGAAAACTTTCGTCAACTTCCCTTAGAACTACCTGAAAATCAAATCCCATGAGTTTCAGCAGTTCCTGTCTGCGTGGTGATTTGGAAGCAAGAATAATTGGCGGAAATTTTTTGATCATCAGATTGGGCATTTGCCAAAAATAAGAAATTAGGTGGCTGCTTTAAATACTATTAAAGTGATTCTTTGGATAGATTATTATTTAATTATTTGGAAATATGCTGCTGTGCTCCTTTCAAAGGTATTCCCGCTTTTCGCTCATACTCCACAGGCCTTGAGCACAGGCCGGTATCCGCTACAATCGGGTTTAAAAAAATCAGACACTACAATTAATACCTGATCTATCCCCAAATAAACCAAAACGGGTTTATAATTAATTTCCCATTCGGGCACGACGCTTTTCTAGAATGGCTTCATAGGCTTTCTTTTGTTCATCGTTTAGTAATGCATTTATTTTAGATGAAGTTTCGGCCTGTAAGGGCGCCATTTTAGTGCGCAGAGTAAAGAAATCACCCCCATCGCCATCGGTTAAAGTTCTACTGATACTGTCTGTTCGCTTTGCTGCCCAGATAAATACTTGTTTTAATTTATTTATTTGCTCAGCAGAGAGCCTGAGCGTTTCCAATTGAGCCATCTGGCGATCGGCTCTTTCTTCAGGGGTACCCATTTGTTGGGCACCCTGCGCCTTGGCAAATGTTGCCATCCAGAGAATCAATCCCACGACAATAATCAATCCTTTCATATTTTCTGATTTTGCCTTTTGATAGCTAAGATAGCAAAAGGATTAATGCTACCGGAAATAATCAGATTCTGCTTCCGTCAGAAGCAGAAGGATCCTCGCTAGCCCATAAACCCTGGATCCTCAATACTTTTTCAACAATATCCCTTACACAAGAGTCGCCACCATTTTTTGGGGATATATAGTGAGAAACCGCTTTAATCTCTTCCACTGCATCGGCCGGACAAACTGCTAGACCTGCCATTTTCATGAGTTCAAGATCAGGAATATCATCACCCATGAATAGCACTTGCTCCGGTAGTAATCCATTTTTGTCGATAAACTCATGATAAGCATCAGTTTTCGAGTCCAAACCAAGGTAAATATCCTGAACACCGAGCCCTCTTAAGCGATGTTCCACCCCTTTTGATCTTGCACCTGAAAGAACTGCCAATTTAAATCCACGCTTGACTGCCAGTTGAAGGGCATATCCATCTTTGATATTAAACTGCCTTAAAAATTCACCCGACTCAGTAACCAATAGCATACCATTAGTCATGACACCATCAACATCAAAAATAAATGCTTTGATATGCTTTAGTTTTTCTAGGAACATGGGAGTTAAAAACAAGGGTGGTGAGAGAGAAGTTTAAGTTATTACGATTGACCTGAGAATACCATCCTCTGAGTTCCTATTGATTGTCGCGCCACTCATAAACCCAGGCAGTCTGGATTTGTTCCAGGTGACCTTCGTTAGATTCTTCACGAGCACCGGCAAAATTAGGAAGACTTAATATCCAATCCAGAAGATCAGTAAAACGAATTCTATAGATCTGAGATTCTCCGAAATCATCTCCAAATTTTTCATACAGGCCCATGGCTATATCTTCATAATCATTCCAATAAATCGGTAGTTCAAAACTATCTTTCGCCATTTTTATAATTTAATTTTATTAATGTCCTAAAAACTGATTTTGGTCAGGAAGAGTCACTTCAACATTACCACTAATTAAAATACATTGGCAGCCCAATCGTGAATTAATCCTTGGATTTACAGCCCGGTCAATAAAATCCTCCTCTTTTTCCGATATTTCTTGAATATTATCCATACCGGAATTCACATAAACCTGACAGGTACTGCATCCACACACTCCTCCACAATTATGTTGTAATTCAATTCCATTATCCAGACAAACATCCAGAACTGATTCACCCTCTGCTATTGGCAGCTCAACAGCTGACTTTGAAGCCTCTTCAAAATTAATTTTTAGCTTAAAAATGTTCATTATTGCAAAAATAACAAATCAAACTCAGCCTTGGGAGCGCATGTGCAAATTGACTATGCTTTGACTAAGTTTAGAGTATAAGTCAAATAAATCCGGGTGGCTTTTCAATAATTCAAGATGCGTCTGAATGATGGCATGGTCCTCCCTAACGGCCGGTCCGGTTTGAACAGAAACTGGATCATTACCTTCAATTTTACTAAAAGTTTCTTTGATCAATGGTTTCAAAAGCTCGTAATTGAGACCTTTCCCCTCCATTAACTCCTTAGCGAGTCCAACCATATGATTGGTAAAATTACAAGCGAAAACTGCTGCTATGTGCATTACTTTCCGCTCTTCATAATTTACTTCAACAACCTTTTCCGTTAAGCGATCTGCCAGGGTACGAAGAAAGGACAAGACCTCCGGGGTATTTGCCTCAATAAGTATCGGAATTTGCCTAAAGTCAACTGATTTAATCTTTGAAAATGTTTGCAAAGGGTAAAAAACTCCTGTTCTTGTTGATGCTCCTTCAAGAGCCTGCAGTGGGCTTGAACCGGAAGTGTGTAAAAGAAATTGATTGTTGATCTTTAATTTGAGTGCCAAGTCTCTAATACCCTCATCTTTCACAGCGATGATGAAGAAATCAGCAGAATGATCCAAATCAAACAGGTCAGTTATTGGTTCTGCAGCCAAATCATCAGCTAATTTACCTGCATGCATGAGATTACGACTCCATACCTGGCTG
The DNA here is from genome assembly GCA_016868395.1 of Bacteroidota bacterium. Classification (GTDB taxonomy): domain Bacteria; phylum Bacteroidota; class Bacteroidia; order Sphingobacteriales; family Sphingobacteriaceae; genus Daejeonella. Next base: position 15,312 of record VGGW01000032.1, read on the forward strand.
ATATTATGCCCGCTCATTTTTAACGCACGGCCCAAATGCGTTGCTACATTACCACTTCCTAAAATGACTATATTCATCAGGCAGTTTTAATTTCCTTGTTTCTCCTGAAAATAGAAAGAATAAAGCCAATCACCATGATAATGGTACCACCCCAAAATAAATTGATATATGGAAATTCGATGGCCTTTAATACTACCCAATCTTTCTCAGCTTTAGGTTTCTGATAAACCATTAATTCAAGTTTATCCTTGTCAGGATAAACGTTTGAAAATCTTAATTTAAGCCCTTTTTCATCAAGTACTTTGCCAAAATCAAACTTAGAACCATCTTTCAATAGGTATATCGGCTCTGATTGAAACACCTTGCCATCCGAAACAACATCGAGCTTTAATCCAATCGCTATATCTCGTTCACCAAGGGGAATATTTTGAATTTTTGCATCACGGTTAATTCCCTTAACCAAAATATACCCTTCTCTAAAACGTACGGTATCACCAACATTCACCTCATAAGTAGCAGGTTTTTCATACTTTTCATCTTCTGAATGCCCTTCATGGTCTTCATGATCCTCCTCTTTCAAGGGCACACTACTCACGTGAGTATAAACGTCATGAAAAAGGTAATGCCTTGTATCAGGAGAAGCGATGATCTGCCTCATTTTAGCATTTTGCTGAGCATTTGGATAAAGAGTAAAGTTCTCCTTAACCTCCCCATTGTTTTCATCAATCACTTTATAATTTATTCTATAATACGTATTGACTCCCTGTGTTGAATCACCTAAATAAGTTACGGTATACCTATCCATTCTGGTAGGTTCATCTTTATATAAAATAATATTTTCTCTTGGATTATTACTCTTGGCGAATTCATCTCCAAAACCAATACCGGTATTATTTATAGAGATTACTTTATTTGTAGCAGCAGCAACGAGTGCTCCTACAAGTAACAATGCAAATCCAATGTGAGCAACAGCTGATCCTGCAAGTCTCCATTTTCCTTTGAATGCCTCAGTCAAAATCTTGGCGTTCGCCAGAATTGAAAAAACAGATGCATAAGTAAGAATGATATACATTACATTGGTATAAATATTCATGAAATACACTGCTCCGGCGGTAATGAAAACCGATACAAGTAATGTTATGGAGATACTGACAAAGAACTTCTTTGGATCTGTCTTTTTATATTTGAGAAATTGCGAAAATGCTGAGATAAAGGCGATAACAACTGCAAAAGGAACCTGCCATTTGTTGTAATGGGCCACAACATCGGGTGGAGGAGCAATTTCAGTCCCAAAAATTGCATTAAAAACAGGTACTGAGGTGGAGGCAAGTATCTGAACACAAGCAATAGACAAAACAAGTGCACCGATGAATAACCAAAACTCACGGGAATAAGTTTCTTCGTCCTTTTTTGTTATGGGTAATTCTTTCCAGCGGATCACGAGAAATAAAACAGCGATAAAAAGAAAAGCAACTACATAGAGAACTAAATGCCAGAACATGCCTAAATCAGTAAAAGCGTGTACGGATGTCTCACCAAGAATTCCACTGCGGGTAAGAAAGGATGCGTAAAGTACTAACACAAAACTAATTAATACCAAGAAAGTAGCTGTAAAGTAAGAATGTCCTGAGTTTTTATGGGCTATCAGAACATGAACAGCAGCAATCAGTGTCATCCATGGAATGATTGAGGCATTTTCTACCGGATCCCAGGCCCAAAATCCACCAAAATTGAGTGCTTCATACGCCCAGAATGAGCCCATAATTATACCTGTACCTAGAATCATTACAGCAAAAAGTGTCCAAGGTAAAGCAGGTGTAATCCATTCTGAATATCTCTTTTCCCAAAGTCCTCCAATGGCATAAGCAAAGGGAACAATCATAGATGCAAATCCAAGAAATAGTGTCGGTGGATGTATGACCATCCAATAATTTTGTAAAAGTGGATTCAATCCATTCCCGTCAGTAATCATATTCAGATAGTCACCTCTGCCAAAGATCGGACCGGGCACAGCATCTCTCAACAAGATGAATGGAGAACTTCCGATTCTTAAACCGAAGATCTCAACACCAACCAACATGGAAGCAATAAATGCCTGAGAAAGCATGATGGTAGTCATAACTGAATTCTCCCAAGTTTTACCTTTTGAAAGAATAATTGTACCTAAGAAGGCCTGCCAAAACATCCAAAGCCAAAAACTGCCTTCCTGACCTTCCCAAAAAGATGAAATTATATAATAGACCGGCAGTATCTTCGATGAGTGAGCCCAAGCATAATGATATTCAAAAAGGTGATTATAGATAATGTAGTAAAGACAAGATCCTATTCCTATAACGGCAAGTGTATTTAATCGAAAGGCTATTCTTGCAATTCGGTTCCAACCCCCAGAACTTGCCCGCTCTGATTGATCTTTAGATAGTGCAGTGGTTGTTGCGAAGTAATAAGCAATGGTAGCTAAAAGAGCACTACAAAAAGAAAAGATGATGAAGAACTGACCCAACTTCCCCGGAAGTAGGTTTTCTCCAATGTATTGAATTTCCATTAAGTTTTAGGTTTTTGCGGATTTGGCTGTCACTTCTCTGACCTCAACCTGATCGGTGGTGTATTTAGAAGGGCACTTCATTAAAATTTTGGAAGCATGAAATTCATTACCAACCATTTTTCCCGTCAGTACAATTTGCTCAGAACGCTCAAAATCCTGTGGTTTAGACCCATTAAACACTACTCTACACTCCTTGCCATCATTGTCTTTCATGTAAAAAGCAAAATAATTGGCATCCTGATGTGGTTTATAAAAAAGCTCCTTCTCCTTATTAAGCTGTCCGACAACATGTAAATCTGAACTACTTTCTATGGCATCTGCAAAGGAGCCATAAGTACTCGAATCAGCATAAGTACTTATTATTATACCGATGGCGAAGGCGATGATTATTATGCCGGCTATGGAACTCTTCTTCATAAATCTGCTATTAAATAATCCTATCAAATGCACAACAAAAATACTAATTTATTCCCTTTAGTAGTCAATATAACAAGAATCTTTCTATATTAGAATCATTCTAAATAACAAAGGGAAATCAGATGATCTCCCTTTGGATGTTTATGCTGGTTTGATTAAGGCCAAATTCCCATATTCATGTAGGATACGGCAATTTTATTGATTGAGCCCACAAAAGCTGCAGTTCTGAGTCCGTCAATTTTAGGGTTTGCCATTTGTATATCACGAATTTCATGATAAGAACGGATCATCGTATCTTCCAAACCTGAATTAACCAATTCCAATTCAGATGCCCCTTTTACAATTAAGTTTCTTTGAGTTGGATCAAGAGAAATACCTGTAATTTTTTCAACCATATTGACTATGTTCAGATTAGCATTCTCTTCATATCTTTTATCCATACGACCAAAGGCTACATGCGACAGGTTTTTCAGCCATTCAAAATAAGAAACTGTTACACCGCCGGCATTACAATACATATCTGGGATTAAAATACAGCCTTTATTAATTAAAAAATCAGCCGCATCCGGAGTGGTTGGTCCATTGGCGGCTTCAGCGATGATTTTTGCTTTAATATTAGCCACATTTGCCATAGTTATCTGATTCTCAAGCGCGGCAGGTACCAAAATATCACATTCCTGTTCTAAACCTTTTGCAGAATTGATGAATTCCTTGGTTGATCCCGAAAAATTCAGAATAGAGCCACTCGATTTTCTATGGTTGAATACCTCATCTAAATTTAATCCATTGGGGTTATAAATTGCACCTTCATACTCACAGATTCCGACGACTGTTGCCCCATACTCAATCAGGTACTTGATGGTATGATATCCCACATTACCCAAACCCTGAACAATTATCCGCTTACCTGATAAACCTGTGCTAAGACCAAGTTTATTCATATCTTCTGAGATATTGACACATTCGCGTACTGCAATTGCTACGCCTCGACCGGTAGCTTCTTTACGGCCGGCAATACCGTGTAAAGCGAGTGGCTTGCCTGTAACACAGCCTAAGGCGTCTAATTGTCCGGGATTCATTGTTTGATATGTATCGGCTATCCAACTCATCTCACGTTCTCCGGAACCATAATCCGGTGCAGGAACATCAATACCCGGACCAATAAAATTCTTTTTTATTAATTCCACGGTATATCTTCGGGTGATGGTTTCAAGCTCAGCAATGGAGTAATCTTTAGTATTAATCTTAATTCCACCTTTAGCACCACCAAACGGAACATTAACAATTGCACACTTATAAGACATCAAGGCTGCAAGAGCCATAACTTCATCCTCATTCACCATTTCGCTGTAGCGAATTCCACCTTTTGTTGGGGATTTATGGTGTGAATGCTCAACTCTCCATGCATCAATAACCTCAAAACCATTTTGCCGACGGATCGGAAAACGGAAACGATAAACACTATTACATGACTTAATTTGGTCGAGTAAGCCTTCAGGATGAGAAGTAAATTGTGCTGCATGATCAAAAAACTTGCAAACGTCACCGAAAAATGAAATTTCAGAGTGAGCTGCGTCAATAGACTTAGCCATAAAAAATAAATTAGTTTGAATAATTGGTTATATCTTACAAAGTTGTTAGAAATTCGCCAATACTAAAAACGAAAAAATCCTTTGAATGAATATATTTCTAAGGAATCATCCCAAGCATTTCTTAAAAGAACTTAAATAAGGGCTATTTATTGTTCTGATTTTTCGATTTTTTTCAAACGTCTGTCGATCGAAAAGAGATACATAGCCAATCCGATGAATACGACTGAAATAACTGATACAACAACATAAATCTTTCCGGAACTTCTCAAGGCATCGGCCATCTCCACACCGTTAGAATTTTGCGCGAAAAGATTTAATGAAAATGAGAGCATTAAGCTCAGAATTAGGATATTTTTTTTCATTGTATCGAAAATAAATTTTATTAAGTGTATTTATAGCTCCTAAAAGGGATTGTCTGTTATCTGTAAAATGAATTAAAATCAACTATCT